>JBDSFC010000032.1:0-4130 GCA_039919745.1 Bacteroidia bacterium
TAGACAGGGTATTGGATATCAAGATCAGCCAGAATAAATTCAGTAAAGAACATCCTTCTTTAAAAGCATACATAAAGCAGGTTACTAAAGAAAAAGAACTACATACTGTTATTATGAATGTTGATAAAGAAATTGTTAAACATTTAGGTGATCAAAAATATTATAATGGTTTTGTTTCTCAGAAAGAATTTAAAGATCATTTCGAGATGACCTTTTTATCCTGTTCTATCGAAGGTTTTGCCAGATGGTATATGATGTTTGGCGATAACGCTGATATAATAAGTCCAGAAAGTTTAAAAACGGCTATTAAAAAAATAGCTTTTGATATCTCGAAAAGAATAAAATAATTTTTCACTACTGACATACCCTTGTCACTTGCCTTGGTTTACTTTGTTTTTATTAATCTAAAAAACAAAATATGGAAACAACCAGGATCGATCCTTTTAAAATTATTGGCATTTCAGTAAGAACAACAAATGAAAATGGCCAGTCTGCCAAAGACATACCCTTTTTATGGAACAAATTTTTTGCGGAAAACATTACTGAACAAATTCCGGGCAAGATTGGCAAAGAGATGTATTGCATTTATACAGATTATGTAAAAGACTATACGCAACCGTATACTGCTATTATTGGCTATAAGGTAGAAGACCTTAGCACTATTCCCGATGGCTTAGTAGGAAAATCAATAGATGTGGGTAATTACACTTCTTTTAAAGCGAAAGGTAAAATATCTGAGGATATTGTTTTTAAAGAATGGTTAAAGATCTGGAGTTCTGATATTGACAGGGCATACACAGCAGATTTTGAAATTTATGGAGAGAGGTCACAGGATCCTGAAAATGCTGAAGTAGCTATTTTAATCGCTTTAAAATAAAAAAATATCTACTGACATAGGGTTGTCACTTAGCCCATGTTACTTTGTAGTATAAACTTAAAAAACTAAAATTATGACAACAATGATTGATTTATTCTTAAAAGAATTAGAAGCAGAAGCTAAAACAACCCGTAAAATGTTAGCGATTGTGCCAGACGATAAATATGACTGGAAACCACATCCAAAAAGCATGACCATCAGAGCTCGTGCAACACATATTGCAGAATTACCAACATGGGTTACTTTAGCCTTAACAACTGATGAATTGGATTTTGCAAAAGGGCCGTATGATCCTGTAGTAATTAATAATACAAAAGACCTTTTAGCTCTTTTTGAAAGATCGATGGTGGATGGAAAAACACATTTGTTGCCTGCAAAAGAAAATATATTGAATGAAATGTGGACCATGCGTAATGGTGAAGAAATTTATTTGACGTGTACAAAAGCAGAACTAATCCGGGTTACTCTTTCACAAACCATTCATCACCGTGCACAATTAGGTGTTTTTCTTCGCTTGCTTAATGTTCCAATTCCAGGGAGTTATGGACCAAGTGCAGATGAAACAGGTTTTTAAATTACTTAAGCGGGAAGATAAAATTCCCGCTTTTACTTTTTATTAATAGTACTTAAAGTAAAACTTCAATATCTTTAACTGTTATTATGCTTAGCGATCTTGATAATTTTTATTTAAGAAAAGAAGAACCGGCCAAAAGTTGTTTATTGGCCTTGCGTGAAATAATTCTTTCGCAAGATGCTGATATTACTGCGGCCTGGAAATATGGAATGCCATTTTTCTGTTACAAAGGAAAAATGTTTTGTTATTTATGGGTAAACAAGCAAGGCTGCCCATATATTGGTATTGTTGAAGGAAAAAATATCGAACATCCAAAACTTATCGCTGAAAAAAGGTCGCGCATGAAGATCTTTTTAGTTGATCCTGACAAAGATCTACCAATGAAAAGTATTCAACTTATTTTAAAACAAGCATTAGACCTCTATCTTAGTGGAAAAATAAAGATTAAATAGGAAATTTATTTTTGAAGAAATTTTAGAATGGCTAAACCAATGTAATCTACATTTGTGCCACTATTTGATAAAATAACAAAAGCAGTTTTTTTATCTTTAATGAAACCACAAAAGCTACTAAAACCAAAAGTAGCACCATTGTGCCATATTAATTCATTGCCTGCTTTTGTATGTATGATATTCCATGCCAATGCTATATTTGATCTATCTTTAAATGTAGATATATGCGCAAGTTTTATAGCTGAATCTTTTTCATTTATGTTGTAATGCAAATAAGCAAGCATATCTGCTGTGGAAGATTTTATGCCTCCCGCAGCCACCATGCCATCAATGTGCCAGTGAGGGGTCCAGTCTCCTGTTTTATTATAACCAGTTGCAAAAATATCAGATTGTGCTGATGTTAAATTTATACTTGTTGAATTCATATTGTTTGGCAAGCATATTTTTTCTTTCACTAATTCTTCAAAAGATTTATCATAAACTTTCTCTAAGATCAATCCCAACAAAGCCATACCATAATTAGAATATTCGCATACCGTGCCGGGTTGAGTCGAAAGGTTTACAGTCTTTAAATAACTTAACATCATTTTTCTATCATAACTTTTATAGGGATCCAATTTATCAAAATTAAACTGACTATGCATGTCTTCGGGTATTCTGGGCAATCCACTTGTATGGTTAGCAAGGTGTTTAACCTGTATAAACCGCTTATTTGTTTCAAGATTTGGATATTTTCCGGGAAGAAATTTCCGGATGTCGTCGTCCAGCTTAATTTTCCCTTCGCTAACCGCGTAAGCTAAAATAATACCGCAAAAAGTTTTGGTAATGGATCCTATTTCAAATAACGTATTTTTGGTAGGAAGTGTTTTATTGTTGCGTTTTGTTTCGCCATAATTGTAGAAAAAATCTGTATCGTTTTTAATTATCCCAATACTTATTCCGCAATTTTCCGGACTTTGAATAAAATCAATAATTGCTTTTTCTACAACCGTATCAAGAGTTGTTTGCTTTTTATTGTCTGATAAATAGCTTACTCTTTTACTTCTAAAACTACTATCACTTTTCTGAGCCTTTATAAGTGTGGCCATCAGTGTAAATAACAATAAAATGGATGTTCTTAATTTCATAGTATTATCAGGCATATAAATTACTATTTGTTTTACTAATAGGGCAAAATAATTACCAACCTGTTATACTTTTAATAAGCAAATGGCGTTAATAACTAAGATTTTTTAGTATTTTATTGTATTTAATAAACCTTTATATTTAATGTTTAAATGAAAAGAACCTTAACCATCCTTATTGTCTGCTTTTGCCTGTTTGGCTTCTCTCAAAAAGAAGGACAGGAGAACGCTTTATATACCATTCGCGGTAATATTGGAATTCCAAGGGTTGTGGGGAGCCAAATGTTCCGTACTTCTTTTGCAGGCCTTTATGAAGGTAACCTTTCTTTAAACCTTAAATTATTCGGTAATTTTTTTGTTGGCGTTGGTTACCAGCAAACTCAATTTCAGAACAATAAATTTTTAAAATTCCAATATTTTAATGCCAGTATTCCTTATAACACAAGGCTTTTCTGCAATGGCACTTTTCTTAAACTGGGTTACGATAAATTTTTCTCAGATAAAGGTTATGCCACCTTTTCATTAAATTCAGGATTAATGCTTAATAATTACACGAATGTAAATGCAGACACAAGCTTGTCTAACCGCCCATATGGTTTAAAGGATTTTTCAGGAGGTTATGTACAACCCGAAACCTCAATTAATTTTATTGTAGATAAACATTTAGCATTTTCTATTATGTTAAGCTACACTACCATGTTTTATAAGTTTGATCCCAAAGCCCCACGCTTTGCACATTTCCAGGAAGTAAAAGATTCTCGTAACAGATATTTTATGAATTGGATAAATATTGGATTTGGATTTACAATTTTATTAGATAAAAAAACTAAAGAATAAATTACAGAATGATGATCACCGCTGAAATGCCCGTTAAATTTGACCGTAAAAAGCATAAAGACACTACTTTATTAGAACTGTATTTAAATATTTTAAAACCCCGCATGATCGAGGAGAAAATGTTATTGCTTCTTCGCCAGGGAAAAATTGCAAAATGGTTTAGTGGAATAGGACAAGAAGCCATTTCAGTAGGCGTTGCTTCTGCTTTAGAAAAAGATGAATACATTTTACCAATGCACCGTAATCTTGGTGTATTTACAACACGC
>JBDSFC010000043.1:0-4037 GCA_039919745.1 Bacteroidia bacterium
CCACCGGAACTCCAATGTATTCAGGTTCTCCTCTTTGGACCAATCTTTGTAATGGTATTTATACCGTTGCTGTTAATTTTATTGGTGGCGATCCGCAAAATTGTGGGGCGCATTTACATGTATTGTAGGTTATAGTATCACAACAAACCTAAATGATATTGAACTAAAAAAAATAAATATTACTATTTTTCCAAATCCCGTTAATGATATTTTACATATTAACTATAATTCAAACAAAATTGGTGATACAAAATTTGAGATTATAAATAGTAGCGGTGAGACTGTTTTCAAGTTAGATAATTTGAATAAAAGAAATGAAATTGATGTGAATTTTTTACCAAATGGCATTTATTATTTAAGAGTGATAGGAATTGTGGAGCAAAAAAAATTTACTATACTTAAGTTATAATTAATGAATGGTCAATGTCATTAAAAAAACTCTTTACCATTCCTATAATTAGAAAGTGCCGCTTTACTTTGTTTATAGACCTCTGAATTCCCTATTTTATTTATCTTAATAAGATTTGCAATTACTTGATCATAATATTTAAACCTGTTCGCGCGGATTTGTAATCCTTATGCATTTATCTCACTCCCATCAATTTAATGTTGAATGGTGATTTTTTGATAGAAAAAATTTTCTTCTGATCTGATTTTGATAATATAGATCCCATTCGCAAAAGCGCTTAGATCTATACTAAAGTTATTGTTATCACTTTCAAGATCTTTTAAAACATTGCTTCTTCCCAACATATCGGTTAAACTAACTTCTAGATTTTTAACTGAAGAATTTAATTCAATGTTCATTATTTCATTTGCAGGATTTGGATAAATTTTAGCGCTTATTGAATTTTGTAAATTACTTTTAACGCTTAAGTTCAAACAGGCATCTTTAGAACTTGCCTGTGTTATAGACAAGCGATCAGGTTCAAAAGTACAGTTGTCAATATCTGCCCTGATAAAATTAGTTGTAAACCCTACGCCTTCTATTAAAAATTCAGTTGCAAAAGCGGTATTAAAAATGTAACGCTTATAATATTTACTACAGATCAATACGCTATCAATGTTGTTAACGATCAAACTGCATTGCAAACTTGATCCGGTATAAACAGAATAACAGTTTTTTATAGTATCACCAATACTTAAATTAAAATTGTACCAAAGATATTCTACCGGACTATTTTTTGGAACGATGTATACCTTTTTATTCAACGAATCGTTGCGATAAGCAAAAGCATAGACACCACCTGTATAAATAGTATTTACTGAAGGTGGGCAACAACCATTTCCAAAAAATATTTTATTTACTTTTTTATAGGTACTCGTATTTAAAATTGTATCACCGGCTGTATGAAATAACGAATCAAATGTTGGCCCCTGAGTTTGGTTCGGGTAAACGGTTGTTCTCAAATGCCAGTTGCCATATACATTCGGGAATGGTTTATATACATTGGCCTGTCCAAACGTATTTAAAGTAATTAGGAATAGTATTGCTAAGAATAGATTCTTCATTTGAATGAGTGTTTATTATTTGCTCTATACCAAGTTACAAATAAAATTCAAAATTTTTCTATATAGCTGTCACTGGAACTGTATACAGATAATTATTTTTTATTGTAATTACCTCATTCAGAGTGATTTGCTACATACTTTTTACTCCAAATAAAAAAACTTTATTTATCTTGTATCTTTTGATATACCTCTTCGTTGCATTTATAGAAACCCGATAATACAAACACTTTATGACAGAAGATATAAATAGTGAATTAAAACAGATTGAGGATTCTAAAAAAGACAGTCGCCATTTTGAACCATTATATAAAAAATATTACGAACAGATCGTAAAATTCGTTTATAAAAGAATGGAAAACCTTGATGATTGCAGAGAAGTAACATCAAGGGTTTTTACAAAGGCAATTTTAAATATTGGAAAGTATAAACATATGGGCTTTCCATTTTCGAGCTGGCTTTACAGGATCGCTATTAATGAGATCAATCAATTTTACCGCGATTCAAAAAAAACAAGAGCCATAAGTATTGATGATACCGGAGCAAAATATATTGCCGAAGAAACAGGACAACAAAAAGCCGACCTACTTACTATTCTATCAAACGCGTTGCAACATTTAGAAGAAGATGAGATACAATTAATAGAATTAAGATTCTTTGACGGAAAGGCCTTTTCGGAAATTGGAGAAATTCTTGAGATCACCGAAAACAATGCAAAAGTAAGAACCTATCGCATCATTGATAAACTAAGGGAATTATTTATAAAACTGGATCAATAATTAAATTAATCTAAAAAAAATAAAATGGGAAAATATAATATATTTAAAAACCGCGCTGAGTTAAGCAAAGAACAGGTTCAGGAAGGTATGGATTTTCAAAAACTACAATCTTCTTTACCAAAAACTAACAAAGGATTTTCTAAACCATTATTGATTGGTATAACAGGCATTGCCATCATCGCTTCATTGCTTTTGTATTTTAAAACAAAACCAACAAACGAAACATTTGATAAAATTGTTTTAGCAAATGCTGAGAACCCTCTAAAAAGCTTTAAACTCAATACTGAAAAAGATACTGTTCTCATTTATGAATCCGGTTCTATCATTAAAATAGAAAAAGGTTCTTTTGTTGATGAAAACGGAAACGAAATAAAAGGAGAAATAGATCTTCAATACCGGGAATTTCATTCTGTTTCAGAAACGCTTTTAGCAGGAATCTCCATGAACTATGATTCTGCCGGAACCACACAGTATTTCGAGTCAGCGGGAATGTTTGAGATCTTAGCAACACAAAACAACAAAGCTATTCGTATCAATAAAAATAAAAGTATTGAGGTTCAATTAGCATCACTCAATAGCGATCCAACAAAATTTAACCAGTATTATCTTAGTGACAAAAATGATCAATGGCTTTATTTAAACAAAGATTCGGTAAATAAAATTACCGTTGCCAGAGCGATTGCAGACTCTATAAAAGAAAGTCCACAGTACATTACACAAAAAATAGTTAAACCTGAAAAGGCGAATCCTAAAAAACAACAATTTCTTATCGAAGTGCCTAAAGGAATATTTCCGGAGTTAGAAATTTTTAAAAATGTGCTCTTTGAAGCTTCTTCTAAAAACAAAAATTTTGATGTTTCAAAAGCAACTAAAAGCTGGAACGATGTAGATATACAAAGAATAAGCCAAAGCAAAGATTACATGATCACCTTTATAAACCCAAATGAAAAATATGAAGTTATTGCTTATCCTGTTTTTGATACAACCAATTATAAAAATGCTATTGCTAAATATAATTCCTTAAACGAAGCATTCGCAAATAAATTAAATGAGACTGTTGAACAAACTAAGATCAAGGACAATAAATTAAATTCACAATTGGCCATCTATGTGGAAGCAATGAACAAATACAGGGACCTGATCAGGAAGAACCAAAAAATATACAGCGATTCAATGGCAATTATTTTACAGAACCAACGCTTTACACAATCATCGCAAGAGATCGTTTACCGCACCTTCCAGGTAAAACAATTTGGGATCTGGAATTCAGATTGTCCAAGAAATATTCCGCAGGGTGTTAATTTAGCGGCCAGTTATATAAATGATAAAGGAGAAGTGGTAAAACCCGCGGCGGTTTATTTAGTTGAAAAAGATAAGAACGCCATGTACTCGTCTGCTTCTAATCAAAATATTTCGTTCAACCCCGATAATGAAAATGTTTTGATCATTATTTCTACAGATAATGTATTACACTGGGTTAGCGCTGATGGCTTTAGCGGAATTACCGCTTCCGATAAAAAACATACCTTTAACGTAAGATCGCTCAAAAAAATAAGTTATTCATTAGCAGATATAAATAATATTATAATATGAAACAGCATTTAAAACACGTTTTATTTTTTCAGTTTATTTTGATCTTTGCTTTTGCTTCGGCACAATCTGATACATCAAAAAAAGTAGTGACGTTTAAAATAAACGCCGCTACTTTTGCTGTTTTCCCTTATGATAATTATCTTTTTATTGGTTACG
>JBDSFC010000104.1:0-4028 GCA_039919745.1 Bacteroidia bacterium
TGTAGTTTCTGTCATTTGACACAGTATATTGACGTAACGAATGTATCACATTTTTATTACTCAAAAAACTAGCCAAAAGGATAGGTATTTTAAATTTTAAGACTGCCTATATTTACAAAATAAACCGAAAAAAGGCAAAAGTTTTTTAGCATTTTATTAATAACGACATCAACTTCTAATTATTGCATTTCAGAAAACATGGAATTAATTGAAACTCATTTTCGCGATAAGACAAAAATGACGGCAAAAAAAGCATTGTTGGTTTTAGAACACAATTTAAAACTTTACCAACCGTTCTTTTACGAATGGGCTAAAACTGAAAATTGTTCTTTAAACCAAGAAGATCTGGCCGCAATTGAATTCCATATAAAAAATAAATTCAAACTGAATATTTTTGAAACATTAATTTTCAATAATCAAACCAAAAGCCTTAAAGAAATTAGCGCAAAATTAATATGGGATTATCAAAGTTTTAAGGAGTGGATAATTACAAATTTTTTATTTGATGTCTTAAAGCTCGTTAAAGAATATAAATCAGACAATGAATTTTTCATGCATTTACCTTTTGATTACGTCCGCATTCCTTACGAATTAAAAGCTAGATTAAGATGTTTTAAAATCAATTCATTCCATGAGATTTTTGAAAATTTCAATGAAGAAGATTTTTATTTAGATCCAGTATTTAATAATATTATAGAATTTGAATTGACCTTTAAAAAATTAAATATTAAGTAAGGAAATTTATGGACATAGTAGATAAATTAAAAAGAATTCAATACATAGATTTTTTGATTACCTCAAAGTCTGCATGCTCAGTTGATGAAATTTCCGCTAAGTTAAAAACATCTAGGCGACAAGTAATCAATAATTTAAACTTAATGAAAGATTTAGGCGCCCCATTAAAATATTGTAAAAAAAGAAAACACTATTATTTTGAAGAAAATAAAAAATTCAGTTATAAATATGAATAAAAAAACAGAGTGCAATTTTTTTGCACTCTCTAGAAATATCTTTGTTAAATATTAACTCATTAAAAAATAAATTATGATTAAAAAATTAAATATTCTATTATTGCTGTTATTGGGTATAAAGGCATTTGCGCAATATCCAATATCGCCGTATGTAGTACCAAATGTTGATTGGATAAAATATAATAACCCTAGTAGTAGTGTAGTAAGTTCTCCTATGGCTATAGATATAAATAGTAATGTTTATTCTACAGGTTACTCAGGATTAACGACATCTTCAAATCTCCTAGTTTTTAAATACGATTCATTAGGCGCTATGACTTATTCATACTCCTATAACAATGGTAACTATGATCTTGGTAAAGCAATAAAGGTAGATGCAGCAGGTAATGCTTATGTAGCAGGCGTAAGCTATGCCACAACTACACTAAACGATTTTTATATAATAAAACTATCACCTACCGGATCAGTTTTGTGGGCAAAGCGTTTAGATAACGCTCATAAGGATGATGAGCCGTACGATATTGCATTAGACGCAACCGGAAATGCTTATGTTACTGGTAAAACATATAACACTTCGGGCAGCTTTGATATTTGGACTGTAGCTTTAAAATATAATTCGGGAGCAACTCTCTGGTCATATATTTATAACGGTGCAGCCAATTTATATGATAGTGGCTCAGGAATTGTTTTATCTAGTAATAGCTCTACAGTTTACGTGACAGGAAATACTAATGACACTCACGGATCTAACATTATTACTTTTGCACTTAAAGCATCAACTGGCGCAACAGTATCTGGCTGGCCAGTAATAACAGATGGAACAGCAAACTCAAATGATTATAGTAATGGAATAATCAGGAGCGGCGGAAATATTGTTATATGCGGAGAAACAAACAACACAAGCACAGGTGTTGATTACACAACTATAAAATATAATGGCTTAACGGGTTCGATCATTTGGCAGAAGCAATATGATTTCTCATCAGCAACAAATCGTGCTACTGGCTTGGCACGAGATTCAGCAGACCACATTGGAGTTGTAGGTACTGCGATGAATGGATCTACTTGTGAAATTCATACGATTTTGTATGATAGCCTAGGGAATCAATTGCAAGTTAATAAGGAAAGCACTGGGTTAACATCTCTGGCCGCAGACCCAAAGATTTGTAATGACACCATTGCTCATCACTGGTATGTTGTAGGTTCGGTATCAAATGTAAGTCAAGATATTTTAATTTATCAGGTAACACCAACTGGTACAACTTCATGGAAGAAAACAATAGACGGACAAAATTACGACTATGATCTTGGAACTAGTATAGGTGTCAACGGTGTAGGTGTCGTATATGTTGGTGCTCACTCGAAAAATTCGTCGGCACAATATGATTACACAACCATTAAACTCAATCAATCTCCAGTTTATTTTCCGCCTGACCTAACAATTGAAAAGCCTAGAGTTGAACACCTATTTTATGAAAACAAAGGACAAATTATAAGAAACGATAGTGTTAAGGTTGCGAAAAACATTTTGTTTAATTCGGAAATGTATCCGTACACATTTTATGGTATTGATAGGTTTTCGTACAAATTTTTTAACCATGCTTCTGCGTTAGGCGGCAATGATACAACTCAAAGGATTGATGTTGTTATGCATAAAGCAAATACAATGGCGACTGCTTATCCCTATATTCCAGATCAGGGAACAGTAAGTCACATGGAAGATTGGCTCCCGAATATGGTAACTGGAATTCAAGGTTACCAACGCTATTTTATTCCAAATATTTACCCAAGTATTGATTTGCATTATTATAGTAATCAAAACGGGTTGAAAATGTACTATGTTTTAAAGCCGCAAGCAAATCCTGCTTCTATACAGTGGGATATTTCTGGAGCTACAACAACTACTATTAATGGAACAAATCTTGAAATTAAAGGTTTGAATGGTAAAGTTGTATTTGATCAACCAACAGTTTATACAACAAATACTTTGGGCATTGCTGTAGCACTAACAACCACAGCGACTTGGCAGCATATAGCAGGTGATAGTTATAGTATCGCACTTTCTGCTTATTCTCCAACCATGCCTATAATTATTGAACTTGATTACGGGAATGCATCAGTTTCTACATCCACAATATCCGATAACCGTTCACTTCTTACGTATTATGGTGGATTTAATAATGATGGAATAAAATCAATGGATACAGATAAGAGTAACGGCAATTTTGTATTTTTAAGTGCCCTTAAAAATGATCCAGTTGGTTCGCCGACAACTTGGCCGATAATATGCTGTGGATTTGGTTTAAGTGTTTCGAGCACAACGAATACTCAAACTGAATTTTTTGGTATTGTTGTAATGGACAAAGATGGGAGACGGCTCACAGCAAATACTTATGGAATATATGGTTATGCCATGAATCCTTTAAAAGTAGTGTTGAATAATAATTATGTTACAGTCATCGGAAATAACACCACCCCACATCCTTCCTTACCGACACCTGCAAGGGCAAATATGCCTTATACTCCTACATCAACAACAAGTTATACAACAACTCAAGGGGACGGTTATGTAGTTCAGTTTAGCGGAAATTTACTAAATCCTTCACCCTACTTTGTTTTAAACAATATTTCTTGGGCAACCAGATTAAATGGTAATGCAAGTGATTTAGATAGGACACCCGATGGTAAGAATCTTTACATTACAACCGCAACGGATAATTATAACTTTACGCCTAACCTGAAGACGGAAACAGGTGCATATAATTCCTCCACATTTGTAGGTGGTGGGAAGAATTTTCAAATTTCAAAATTCGATACCGTGGGTGGTCGAAAATGGGCAACCATTTATCAATGCCCTAACACCATTGCTAAGGATACTTTGTTTTATAACACTTTGAACAACAATTCAACAACCACTTTAGAAAGCGATCAATATATAAAATGTAAAATTTCCTGTGACAAATACGGCTTTTCGATTGCCGGCCAAACAAATGGATCGGGATTAAAAATTTATAGTAAATATGGAGCACCTTTACAAAGTACTATTGGAGGTTCTAG
>JBDSFC010000121.1:0-2553 GCA_039919745.1 Bacteroidia bacterium
CGAAAAAACATTTGAGATAGTGGGAGAATGCACTTTGCCTTTATTGGCTTTTGAGCAGATACAGCTTTTGAAACCTGATATTGTTTTAACTGATATCAATATGCCCGAGCTAAGCGGTAATGAATTGGTGCGGAAACTAAAACCCCGCATGCCTGATACAAAATTTATTGCGTTAAGTATGTTTGGCGAGCGAAGTTATATTAAAGACATGTTGCAGGCAGGTGTTAGCGGTTATATTTTGAAGAACACAGGTCGCGAAGAATTGATAAGGGCTATTCATACAGTTTATGCCGGACAGGAATTTTTTAGTGAAGAAGTAGAGCAGGTGATAGAATCAAATCCTGTAAAGGACGAAAAAATAAATACTATTAATTTAACTGAGCGCGAAGTAGATATTATAGATTGTATTGCCAAAGAAATGACCAATGCTCAAATCGCAGAAGCATTATTTATAAGTGAGCGTACTGTTGAAACCCATCGTAAAAACATCTTCAGAAAAACCGGCATCAAAGGCGTTGTTGGTCTAGTGAAATTTGCACTGGATAAAGGGTTTATTAAGTAATAAATAAATGCCAAAGGATACAAAAATAATTGTAGTATTATTTTTTATATTAGTTTTGTTTACCTGCTGTAAAAAATATCCTGAGGGCCCGTTTTTTAGTTTGCGAACTTCTTTAAATAGATTGGCCGGGTATTATGTTTTAGATAAATATATTGTTAATGATATTGATTCAACTGATCTTATCCCACCATGCAATAATTTAAACAATCTTAATTATACTTCAGCAGATGGTAGATATTACTTTCAATTTGATCGTCATGATAATATTAAAGGTATAGACGGTATTGGAAATTACATTTTGGTTGCCCATAAAAATAAAATAGATATTAGCTATAATAGTGGTCTTAATTATTTCTTTCCTTTTACACAGGGTAGAAATTTACTGGAGCCTATTAAAGGTTTTGCCGGTGAGTGGGAAATAAGAAAACTAAGCAATAAAGAATTTTGGATAAAGGAAACTGCCGGGAATTTAACTTTTGAAGTACGCCTAAGAAAAATTCATAAGTTATAACTAAAGAGCGATGCCTAAGGAATATTCATGTACTTATGAGTTTGTAAACTTATCATCCATTTTGGATTATTTTTTACATACTCAATAATTTGAGGAAGTAATTCGGCGTGTTTGCTCCATTCTGGTTGTAAATATAAATAACACGCTTTTCCAACTTTTGCGGCTTGTTCTTCGGCCCATTTAAAATCGTGTTGGTTAAAAACAATTACTTTAAGTTCATTTGCTTTTTGATAAACTTCTGCCAATGGCTCCATTGTTTTTTTTGGACTTAAACAGATCCAATCCCATTGGCCGCTTAACTTGTAAGCGCCAGATGTTTCAATGAAAGTTTCAATATTTTTATTTTTTAACGCCACAGTTAAAGCATCCAAATTATAGATCAAAGGCTCTCCACCTGTAACAACAACACTTTGCGCTTTCCATTCAATTACATTAGTGATTATTTTTTCGATAGGTGTTAACGGATGAATGTTTGCATCCCAGCTTTCTTTCACATCACACCAATGGCAACCCACATCACAACCGCCGATCCGGATAAAATAAGCGGCTTTACCCGTGTTAAAACCTTCACCCTGGATAGTGTAGAATTCTTCCATTAAAGGCAATAATTTCCCTTCTTTTAAAGAAACTTCATCGGTTGGATTTAAACTATGTAATTTGTAATTCAAGGTGGTAAAGATATTACTAAATTCTTAAAGCCACGAATTTCACAAATTACTCGAATTAAAAGGTTTATTCGTTGGTTATTTTTCTTGTTTGTGTACTTCTTTTCCTTAAGAATGAATTTCTTAAGGAAATTAAATTGACACAAAATGATAATTTTTTAATATGGACTCTATTAGATGTTTGAGAAATTGGTGTAATTAGTGGCTTAAAACATATCGTTTGTTAACATTATTCCAACTTATTTATTCGTAAATTTATAGCTTAACAAATAGCGTACTCATTTATGAATATAGGTATGGTTTGCTTCCCAACATATGGTGGAAGTGGGGTTGTAGCAACAGAATTAGGTAAGGCTCTTGCAAAGAAAGGCCACAAAGTGCATTTTATGTCTTACAGCCAGCCTTTTCGTTTAAACCTATTTAGCGAAAATTTATTTTACCACGAGTTTAGCGTTAATGATTATCCTTTATTTGAGTATCAGCCATACGAAAGTGTTTTGGCAAGCAAAATTGTTGATGTGGCTATGTACGAACAGTTAGATGTGTTGCATGTGCATTATGCTATTCCACACGCGTCTGTAGCATACACGGCACAACAGATCTTAAAATCAAAAAAGATCAATTTACCTTACGTAACTACTTTACATGGTACAGATATTACTTTGGTTGGCCGCGATCCCGCGTTTGAACCGGTAATTCGTTTCTCGTTAAATCACAGCAACGCTATTACTTCTGTATCTGAAAGTTTAAAAAAGGATACTTTAAAGACCTTTAAGATCGATAATAAAATTACTGTTATTCCTAACTTTATAAAT
>JBDSFC010000191.1:0-2669 GCA_039919745.1 Bacteroidia bacterium
CTTCACATTAATCACAAAGAATTAGCGCCGGAGAAAAAGAAAGTGATCGAAAATATCCGAATGAAAGAAGATATATTAACCAATAAAAATATTTTGGTAGTGGATGACGACGTTAGGAATTTATTTGCCTTAACAACTGTATTTGAGCGTTTGAATATAAATGCCATTACCGCCGAATCTGGCAAGGAAGCAATTAACATCCTCAATGAAAATCCAAAAATAGATATGGTATTAATGGATATTATGATGCCGGAAATGGATGGATATGAAACTACACAAAAGATACGCCGTGAGCATAAAAACAGTACCTTGCCAATTATCGCAGTTACCGCGAAAGCGATGAAAGGCGACAGGCAAAAATGTATTGAAGCAGGGGCTTCTGATTATATAACTAAACCTTTAAAAATTGACCAATTGTTATCGTTAATGCGTATATGGTTTTACAAATAGAAATTTATGCCTCCTAAAATATTATTAGTTGATGATCGTGAAGATAATTTAATGTCCATAGAAGCAATTCTTGGGACAGACGGTTATCAATTTGTAAAAGCAAACTCAGGCAGGCAGGCATTAAAAATACTTCTTACTGAGTTTGATTTTGCTTTGATCTTAATGGATGTGAAAATGCCAAACCTAAATGGCTTTGAAACTGCCGCGCTTATATATGAACGCGAAAAACTCAAACACATTCCAATTATTTTTATTACCGCAAATAATTTTGGTGACGAAAATATGTTCCAGGGTTATAGGAGCGGTGCTGTAGATTATATTTATAAACCTATTAATCCAGAACTATTAAGGGCTAAAGTAAGTGTATTTGTTGATCTCTATAGAAAGAACCATAAACTTCTGCAGCAGGAACAGAGCTTAAAAACGATCAACAAAAGTCTTGAAACCGAGATTAATGATCGCATTGCCTCTGAAGAAAAAGTAAAAGAACTCAACCATCAATTATTACAAAATATTGAACGCTTAGAATCTGCTAATAAAGAATTAGATCGTTTTGCTTTTATGGCCTCGCATGATCTGCAAGAACCTCTACGTAAAATAATAACTTTTAGTGACAGACTATCTTCAAAATATCAAAGCAAACTGGATGAGGAAGGTGACATGTATATCAATCGCATTCAAAGTGCTGCCGAACGTATGCGGGTACTGATAAAAGATATTTTAGCGCTATCTAAAATCACCGCCGACAAAGATTCTTTTGTTGAAACAAATTTAACCAACCTTGTAAATGAGGTAGTACATGAAATGGAAAGTGGCATAAAAGAAAAAGAAGCCAAGATCCTTGTTGAAAAATTACCATCTTTATCTATTAATCCGGGTTTAATGCGTTCTTTATTTCAAAACCTCATTAGTAATTCTTTAAAATATTCTAAAAAAAATGTGAAACCTATTATCAGGATAAGCTCTGAAATAAGTTTTGAGAGAAACAAAGACGAAAAAAAACCAAAAGAAAAATACCACAGAATTCATATTACCGATAACGGGATCGGTTTCGATCAAAAAGATTCTGAACAGATCTTTAGTATTTTCAAACGCTTACACTTCAATAATGAATTTGAAGGAACCGGAATTGGCCTTGCTATTTGTAAAAAAATAACCGAGCAACATAATGGTTTTATTTCCGCAAGAAGCAAAGTAGATGAAGGTTCCACTTTTATCATTTCCTTACCTGCCGATATACCTGAATTAACCAATTAATATTTCTCAAATAAAAAAAGGCGCGAAGATCAAATCTCCGCGCCTTTTTATTTACCTTATTATTTTTATCGTTTCGAAACAGTATCAATTGTATACAAATATACTTCAACGCGTCGGTTACGACGACTTTTTGTTTTATATGTCAACGGATTACTACTTCCAAAACCTTCCGTAACAAGATTACTTTCTTTCACACCTTTACTTACTAAATATTTTTTTACTGAATTTGCACGGTTAACTGAAAGCGGATCATTGATCGCATCAGTTCCTGTCTGATCTGTGTATCCTGCAATAAAAAAACTTAATTCGGGGTTTTTTACCATCCAGGCAGCAACTCCATCCAGTTCATTATAAAATTTCGGATCAATTGATGCGCTTGCGTTATCAAAATGAAGATCCATTAATTCAACATAATCAACACCAAATACAATCGCATCCATATCAGGTTTAGCAAAATAAGGTCCAACCGAAACATCAGCAATATAATAATATGCTTTTCTTGAATCGTTTTGCATTGGATTAACCGTTTTTACTGCCTGAAAACTTTCATCTTTAAAACAACCGACCGTAATGAATTTTTCACCACCAGTGGCAATATAAGCCCCGTACATTGTTACCCAATTCACTGAATCGGTAATTACCCTGTGGGAAATGAATTGCGGGGTTTGTGTTAAAAACGAATTAGATGTTTGTTCAACTTTACTTGTAGTTAATAAAGCACCGAGGTTAGAAACCGCTCTACCACTCTTATCAGCAAGATTTACTTTAAATGATACCTGATAAGTTTTTCCTGCAACTAATGGTTCAGATAATTCACCTTGCAAATATTCGGAGTACATTTTGTAACCATCTTTCATTTTTAAAATAGCTGCATTTGTACTATCTGTTTTATTATTGCTGCCATCATCGTAATATGCGATAATACCAGCGTAATTTTGTCCACTCGCTGTTGCAGGTTGATA
>JBDSFC010000202.1:0-5089 GCA_039919745.1 Bacteroidia bacterium
ATAGAAACAAAATAATTTTTCTTTTTTGAAACCCCTTGTAAACTATTCATCCAATAAATAGTACTTGGAATTTGTTCGCCGTTTCTTTCCTCGATCCGGTAATTCCAACTGCTCCAGGTTCTTTTTGTTTTTGGCATGATCGATTCGTCGGTGTGTACAGTCGCCGAATTTTCCTGGTATTTAAACGGACTTAATAAGCGTTGTTCTTCTGCAGTTGGTTTTGCCAGCATTTTTAAAGTTTGATCGGCATGACTTGCAAAAATAACTTTATCAAATTGTTGCGATGAGCCATCGTTTAAATGTACAATAGCAGTACCATCATCATTTCTATTTACTTTTATAACCGCTTTATTAATTTGGATCTTGTCTTTAAAAGATTTTATTAAGATCTCACGGTATGCCTGACTACCATTTTCTAAAGTATACCATTGGTGTTGTGTATTCAACCCTAAAAAGCCATGGTTCTTAAAAAAACGAATTAATGCAACGGCTGGAAAGTCCAACATTTTATCCATTGGAGTACTCCAAACAGCAGAGCTCATAGGAACAAGGTATTTCCACAACATATCTTCGCTAAAATTAAATTCTTTAATGTATTGCGCTAAAGAATAGTTTTGATACTTAGGGTCATCCAATATTTCAACGCTTATTTTATTAAAGTGCGTAATATCCTTTAGCATCTTTATATAAGGTCTGTTAAAAATATTTTTTCGTTGAGCAAACAAACCATTTAACCCGGAACCACAATACTCAAGCCCACTTGGCGTATGCTGTACGCTAAACGACATGTCCGTTTTTTTGATCGGCGCTTTTATTTCTTCAAATAATTTACAGAGGTTAGGATAGGTTTCAAAATTAAAAACCATAAAACCGGTATCCATATATACCTGCTTGCCATCTTCATCTGTGGAAAATGTATTGGTATGTCCGCCAATATAATTGTCCTTTTCAAAAACAGTTATATCATATTTTTTGTGAAGGTGATGCGCGCAACCCATTCCAGCAATTCCTGTCCCTATAATAGCTAATTTTTGCATTAATATTTCATTACCGAATTTAAAAAACGTTCGATGGTAAAAGTTGTTAATTGTCCGCTTGGCCCGTTAATATTATAATCGCAACCATGTGTGGCCCAGGGAAGGTTTAAAAAATAATGCTGAACGTTATTTTCTTCCAGCTTTTTATTTAAATGTTCGCTGTGTTCATAAGCAACCATGGCATCGTGTTTTCCATGAATAATTAATGTTGGTGTAGAAGATTTGTTTATATAATCTAATGCACAGGCTTCGTGATATTTTTGCGGAACCTGGTCAATAAGCCCTCCTAAATAATCTGAAAAAACTTTATCGGTATTTAAAACCAATTTATTTGTTTTGATGCGAGCCCCCCAAACCATATCAGCAGGACCATAAAAAGAAATAACGCCTCTTATATTAGGATCATTAAAACTATATGCAGCGCATAAAGCAATTTGAGCACCCGCAGAACGGCCTAATAGAATATAATTGGCAGTATCAATATTTAATTTTACAGAGTTTTCATTTAAATAGTTTATTACATCTTTTAGATCTACTATTGGTGCAGGTGATTTGTATTTTGGCGCCAGGCGATAATTTATAGCAGCTACGTTATAGCCTTTGTTTGCTAGGTAACTATTTAAAGCAGGTAATTGTTTGCTGTCACCTTCAGCCCAGGAGCCGCCATGAATAACAATAACCGTTGGTGAAATTAATTTTGTACCCGAAGGATAAAAATCAATATTAAGATCTCTTTCCGGTAATTTTTTATAGGTTAATATTTCCGGCGTAACATCTGTAATACCAATACCACTAAACATTTTTGAAAAAGAAAAGGGTTGCTGTAATTGCTGTTCTTCATCTTTAAAAGAGAATGATTTTTTAAGATCTTCCGTTAAATTTTTACCACGTTGATAAGCCTGGATCATAGGTAATGAATATATAACAATTGTTATACCACTAATAATTAAAGTAGCCGTTTTATATTTATCTGCTTTATATGAAATAATATATAATACTACGGCTGCTGCAATAAAAATATATGGGAATTCTGTAATGGCAACAGATACACGCCATAGAAAATTAGTTGGCGCTTTAAAAAGAACCATTAAAGAAAGAAGAAAAAGAAAGGTCGCAACGATCAAACGCCACATAATTTTATTTTTTAGTAAATAAATAATGACTTACGATCCATTCTTCGCCATTGTTATATGCCCATAACTCTGCACAGGCCATATAAAATATGCGCCAATATACCCACCATTTAACGGCATTTTCTTTGCCATAGGTTTGTTCAAACAATGGCATGATCTTGTCTTTGTGTTTATCCATATTTTGAAGCCAAGCTTCTGAGGTCTTACTATAATGCATGCCACTTACGTGCCAGTGTTTTTGAATACCTAGCTCTTCATTAAAATAAAGTAAAAGATCATCGCTCGGCATAATGCCACCGGTGAAAAAATATTTACTCATCCAATCTGTATCATCAATTACTTCAAATTTATATGCATATTCTTTATGCGTAAAAATATGAACGAACAACTTTCCTTCCGGTTTTAAAAGTGTTGATACTTTATGCATGAGCTTTTGATAATTTCGCATGTGCTCAAACATTTCTACCGAAACAACACGGTCAAATGTTTTATCTAAAGTGAAATCATTAATGTTGATCGTAATAACATTAAGGTTATTTATACCTCTTTGTTTAGCCTGCTCGTCAATATAAATTTTTTGAGTACGTGAATTAGATACAACCGTAAAATTACTTTTTGGGAATTTAGCCGACATGAAAAGAGAAAGAGACCCCCAGCCACAACCTAACTCCAATACATCTTGTCCATCTTTTAATTCTGCACGCTGGCAGGTAATTTCAAGCATGTCTTTTTCTGACATATCAATATCAGTAACACCTGTATTCCAATAACCGCTACTATATTTTAAATGTTTGCCTAAACAGTATTGATAAAATTGTGTTGGAACTTCGTAATGTTGTTCGTTAGCCTCCAGTGTATTAACTGCAATGGGCGATGCTTTTAATTCATCGATCAATAGCATTAAATGGGCTTGTTGCGCTTCGGTATTTCCTTTATTTTCATCCTGCAAACGCTGTTTTAATAATTTGCGAATGCCAATTCTAATAAGTGAGTCAGGGACTTTATTTTTTTCAAGTAACTTATCGTAAAACATAATCTTTTTTTGATGTAAAATGGAATAGGTAAGATGGAAAACGGGGAGATAATTACATCTTCCATTTTCCCTTTTACATTTTCCGTTAATGTTTTTTGAACCATGGCACAAACGCGCTGGTTGTTCTTTGGTATTCTTTGTATGCTTCACCTTTACTACGCACAGCTTGCTCCTCTGTCATTGGTATACCGGTAACTTTAAAAATTAAATAACCGATCGATAAAGGGCAAATAGCTGCCAGCCAACCATAGGGGCTTGGTAATGCAAAAATTAGAACGGAGATCCATAATGAGAATTGGAAAAAATAATTTGGATGACGTGAAAAATTCCATAAACCGTATTGGCACACTTTACCTTTATTTTCTGGTTGTTTTTTAAAATAAGCCAATTGCCAATCTGATATACCTTCACCAATGATGCATAATAACCATAAGCCTGCGCCAATATATTCTAGGATAGAGATTTCAGTATTTTTATTTAAAGCAATAATAAAAAATGGAATAGACAACATCACATTTGAAAAAGCCTGCATCTGGAAAAAGAAAAAGAATTTTGTGTCATTCCATTCTAAACGTAATTGTTTGTAACGCCCTTCTTCTTCTTTTATATGTCCTCCAACACGGATCAATAAATAAATACCTAAACGCAGGCTCCATAAGCCGGCTAAACCACAAACAAGATTTATTCTTTGAGGTTCTCCATCAGCAAAATACCAAATGATAGCTGCGATAACTGTAAAATTAAAGGCCCAAAAAATATCTACAATACCATTGTTTTTAATTTTTAACGCCCATAAAAAAATTATTATCATAATAACAGCCACAGCTGCCCATGAAATAAGAGGAATAGATAAATAATTGCTCATAATTTGACTAATAAATTAGTATTAAATATACGAGTTATTTGAGATAACGGTTTTTAATAACTAAATATTATAAGAAATTATTTCTCGGCGTAATAGATAGCTGCCGAGCCAATACCAACACCTTTAAAATAGGTGTTTCTGTAGTTTAATTTATTTAAGATCGCCACAAAATTTTCATTATGCGGAAATGCCTTTACACTATTTGTAAGATAATTATAGGCTTGTTTGTCTTTTGAGAACATACGGCCGATCAATGGTGTAAGAATCGAAAACCCAAAGTTATAAATACCTTTAAAGAATTTATTTTTAGGGAAGGATGTTTCAAGAATAACAAGTTGTCCGTTTGGTTTTAAGACCCGTTGTAAATTAGCCAAGCCTTTTTCCAGGTTTTCGAAATTGCGAACACCAAAACCAACGACAATGGCGTCAAATGTATTATCGGGAAAATCAACTATTTCAGCGTTGCCATCCTGTAGAGTAATTAGTTTATCAAGATGTAATGCTTTTATTTTTTCTCTTCCCAATTTCATCATTCCTTCACTAATATCAATACCAATTATTTTTTCAGGATTTAACTTTGCGCAGGCAATGGCAAAATCGCCTGTGCCGGTTGCAACATCGAGTATTGTTTTGGGTTGTTTTGCTTTTAAAAGAGTAACACATTTCTTGCGCCAACTCTTATGAGTGCCAAATGAGAGAATGCTATTTAAGAGATCGTAACGTTTTGCAATGTTGTCAAACATTTGCGCTACCTGCTCTTTTTTTGGATCAGAATTTTTATAAGGAGTAACGTTATCGTGCAGCATGATAATTGTTTTGTGTAAAATAAATTTTGATCCTGAAGCGTAACTTATTTTACAAAATCAAGTTTTAAAGCTTCTTCAAATAATTGTGATTTATCTATTGGCACAACACCAATTTGTTCACACACCAGGCCTCCGGAAAGGTTAGCAAGCGCCGCGGTAAAAATATCGTTACATTCCAATGCCCTGCATAATGAAGCCACGCTAATAACTGTATC
>JBDSFC010000212.1:0-8007 GCA_039919745.1 Bacteroidia bacterium
GGATTAAATGTTAAGGTAACAGGCGCGCCTGTGTGCAAACCCACGCCCGATATAGAAACAGGGGCTTTTATAGTTCTTTGTTTATCGCTCATAAGAAAAAAATCGTGTCATGTAAATGTAGTTAAAATTACGGAAAATTACTGTAATATTTCGTCCCAACGGGACTCATTTTAAACATTACTATGTTCCTATAAAGATTAGATCCCTAAAGGAATTTGTTGGTTTCTGCAATATCAAATATTTTCGGTAGGGACAAGACCTGATAGAGAAATAAAAGGCAGGTTATTCAAGTCCTTTAGGGACGAAACAATCAGGACATCTAATTAAAACTGTAAGTAAGGCAAAAGTTTATTATAAAGAGGATCATCGGATATAATATCCTTTAAATTTTCGGCTGTGACGGCGCCTTTTTTTCGCAGGTTGAAAATACTTTTTGTTAATTCGTAACTCAGGTAAGGGTGTTTATTAATACTTTTAAAATCATCATTATTCAGATCTATTTTTTTAATAAGCGTTGCATTAACGGTAACACTGGTTTTTATTTTATCGAATAGTTCGTCTGTAAAACCATATACTTCTTTTAATTGTTCGATAGCAACATATCCTCCTAAAACACTTCTGTACTTTAAAATACGTTTTGCAAATGCGGGGCCAATTCCATTCAAATTAATTAACGCAAGACTATCCACTGCATTCAATTCAACTTTCTTTTTTATTTGATCTTTTGCTTTTAAAATTTCAGTCGGTTCTTTTTTGTTATCAGTAATTTTATTTTCAATTAAAATATATCGTTCTAATTGCGCATAAAAATTATCGGAGATGCCGTACACTTTTTGAAGATCTTTCTTCTGTTTAAATACAAAACCTTTATCCCTGAATTTTAAAAATATGGTAGCTACCTTTTCTTTAAAGCCAAGCTGTATCAATTGATCGAAGGATACGGTGTTTGGATCAAATACAAATAATTTTGCTGAAGTTTTATTTTCAGAAAAATTATTGGCGTATTTAATTTTTGTGTTTTCATAAGAGCTATCCAGTTTTCTTTCGATCAACGGTAAATTTTGAATAACAATATTATCGGGTTTTATAAAATACGGGTAAATAATCCTTATCAAAAGTAACGTAAAGCTAATTAGTGAAAGCATCAATAAGCCATTGCGTTGTTGTTTATTAAAGCCAAAAAAATTATTCAGGAAGTTACTCGGCATTCTTATTCATTTTGAAAATATAAAAAACAGGAATACCAATAAACATGATCAAAACACCTAAACCGGTATTTATAGTTTTAAAGATCAACAGGTCGATACAAATTGCGGATGCGATTAAAATGTATAATGCCGGAAGGATGGGATAACCAAACGCTTTATAGGGACGAGGCGTTTCGGGTTCTTTTTTACGCAAATAAAATAAAGCCGAAATGGTAACTATATAAAATACAAGAGAAGCAAAGGTGCAGTAATCCAATAACGAACCGTATGATCCACTCAAACAAAGAATGGATGCCCAGGTTGCCTGGAACCATAAAGCTTTCGAGGGTACGTGATTTTTATTAATGTATGCGGCTGACTTAAAGAACAAGCCTTCTTTTGCCATCGACTGAAACAAACGCGAGCCCGATAAAATTAAACCATTATTACAACCGAAGGTGGAAATGATAATTAATAAAGCCATAACGTAAGCCGACACATCCCCAAAAATGGCAGACATGGCTGCAGTGCCGACTCTATCATTTTGTGCGTAAGCAATTCCTTTTTCAAATACATTTTGTCCTTCCGGTGAACCTAAAGCGGGAAGTAACATGAAATACGCAACGTTTGCCAGCACATATAAAACAGTAACAATTAAAACCCCGATCAATAAACCTAAGGGAATATTTTTTTGTGGTTCTTTTACTTCACCTGCAATAAATGTAACGTTATTCCAGGCATCGCTGCTAAATAAAGAACCAATTAAAGCAACGCCCATTGCACTTAATAAAGTAACTATATTAATATTTGAACTTGTTTCTGCATTCACCATTCCAGAACCCGAAAATGGTAATTGCATATTGGCATGCCAATAACCTGCTTTGTATCCCGCAAAAAAACCAATGCCAATAAGGCCTAAAAGCGCTAATAATTTTGCGCTTGTAAAAACGCGTTGAATGATCTTGCCGTTATTAATGCCTAAGGTGTTTAAATAGGTAAGAAAGAAAACAGAACCCACGCCTAGCAATTGTGTTGTTGAAATAGAAAAATTTCCCAGGGCAATTACGGTATGTTGTTCATCAAAAAAAGGAATAAAAACACCCACAAATCTTGCAAAAGCAACTGCTACAGCGGCAATAACGCCTGTTTGAATAACGGTAAAAACAGTCCATCCATAAACAAAAGCAGTTAATTTGCCATAAGCCCGTTGTATATATATGAATTGCCCGCCGGCTTTTGGCATCATGCCGGCCAGTTCGCCATAACTTAAAGCGGCAAATAAGGTAATAACGCCGCTAATTAACCAACACATTAAAACCCAAAACGGAGAGCCTAAAACCCGCATCATATCTGCACTCACAATAAATATACCTGATCCGATCATGCTTCCGGAAACGATCATAATGGTATCAAATAAATTTAAACTTCGTTTTAATTCGCTCATAGTTGGTTTATGGATTTAAAGATACTTAAATTTGCAAATAATTAAATAAAAGAAGTTTTAGGTAAATGAAAGTTATTGGCGAAAGAATAAGCATTTTAAAAAAGGAAGATCTATTGAGTATAGTTATTTTACCAACTACTGATAAAAGAAAATTAGTTGTTATGTTCTTATGGCTTTTTGCCTGGACGGTTTGCGGATTGATAGTTTTTATAAATTATTTTAAATATTACGATAAGGATATTAAATTATTTATGCTCATTTACCTTTCATTCTGGGCCTATTTTGAATTTAAAATTGCCCGGGCCTTTGTCTGGAAAAAAAACGGTAAAGAAAAATTCTGGATCCAGAATGGTATTATCCGTTATCAACGCGAATTACGTAAAAGAGGGAAAATTAAAGAATATAATATTGATATGATCGATGATTTTAAGATCATTGATCTGAGCAACACCAGTTTTGCCGATAGTTTTAGCCAGAGTTTTTGGGTTAAAGGAGGCGAAAGACTTGAATTTATTTCGCAGGGAAAAGCAATTCGTTTTGCCATGCAGGTGAGTGATGAAGAAGCGCGTTCTATCTTTAATGAAGTAAATAAATTTATTTTCGGAAAGAAATAATGTTTTGACTTCTCTCGACATGACACAAAGCTTGTCATTTCGACGAAGGAGAAATCTTTAAAAAAATTCCTCCTTCATCAGAACAACAAATTATATTAGGCTGCATTTACTTTTTTATTAACGTAAATTATAAACCATTTTATTACGAAGAATAATCCTACAAAAATTAAAAGCAGTCCCCAAATGTTTGTAAGAAATAAAACAAACTCTTTTAATATTTTGAATCCATTTAAAAATGAATCGCCCAGCTTTGAGAAAAATGAAGGTTGGTAAGTTTCAACATGTTCCTGTACTGCGAGCAATTGTTTCATAACTGTTTGCGCCTGGTAAGCTTCCAGTTTTATAGTACTGTAATTTACCTGGTCGGCAAGATCGTAAGATTCGATTCTTTTATTATCAGCCATTGTTTGTTTTTCCAATACATTTTCAACGGTGCTTAATGCCTGTGATTGTTTAGTGGTTACTTTTTCCGCTTTTTGTTGAAGCTTGTTATTATAGTTTTTATAACGATTCTCAGCAAGTTTATTGGCGAACAATTTCATTTTTACATCATCCGAATGTAAATTTCTAAAATCAATAAATAAAGCAAGGTCGCTGATCTGCCTTAACACCGTATCCAACTTTTGGTTTGGAATACGTAGTGTTATATAATTGACAGTTGTATAAAATGTTTGTTCTAAAATAGAGTCTTTATTTATTTGTGTTGACTGCGAATAGTTTTTATTAGAAGTTAATTCGCTGGAAGAAATATACCCTCCATAACCGGCAATAATGTCTTCAATTTTTTTGCTGGAATTAAGAACATCCTGTACTTTAAATTTAAGATCCGCTTTACGAATAAAATTATGAGTAACACCATTGATCGTATCAGTTGCAATACCTTTTGCATAGGCAGAAACAGAATCGGCAATTGCCACAGACTCTGAAGAAGGGGCGGCAAAATCTCTTTCCTCCCTCGAACTACCACAACTAAATAAAAGAGAAGAAACAATTAAGAACACAAAAACTTTAATTCCTAAATTTTGAGGCAATACTATTCCCGTTCTAACAAAAGCCTTGCTACTGTTAGAACAATTTTTTGAATTGTTCATACGTTAATTGATTTTATTATTTATACCGCAATTTAAAAAAGGTAACCTCTTAGGAGAATCTATAATAGAATTGTCATTTCAACAATAGGAAAAATCCATTTGTAAAGATTTTTCCTTCGTCAGGATGATATAATATAATGATAAAATTTAATGCAGGATTTTAAAGATAAGCTCCTTTAATAACTCACCGTTCTCAATACTTGGATTATCAACCCCCTTACATTTAAGGTCACATTCTTTTAAGTAAGCGAAGATGTGTTTTAATTTAGCCGTGTTATAATTTAAAGCGGCTTTGGCGTAACCATCCACAAAAAACGGATTAACACCTAAAGCACCGGCTGCTGCAAATTTACTTTTGTCAGGTAAAAAATGATATTTTAAAATTTTGCTGAAATAACCGTATAACGAACTTAAGATCATAACAGCAGGATGTTCTTTTTCATTAAAGGCAAAATAATTTACAATACGGTTGGCTTTTAAAATATCCTTTTTTGCAAGGGCATCCTGTAGCTCAAACACATTAAAATCTTTACTAATGCCAATGTTGTCTTGTACAACATCTGCTGTTATTTCATTTCCTTTTGGTAAAGAAATTACCAGTTTATTAATTTCGTTGGTTATTTTACTAAGGTCATTCCCTAAAAATTCCGACAATAAAAAAGTCGCTTTTGGTGCAATGGTGTAATTAATTTCTTTTACATAATTGTTTATCCAATCAGGTACCTGGTTATCATATAATTTTGATGATTCAAAATAAACCGCGTGTTTTTGAAGTGCTTTAGCCATCGCACTTCGTTTATCGATTGTTTTGTATTTAAAACAAAACACCAAAATGGTTGTTGGTTGTGGGTTGGTAATGTAATTGACAAATTGTTGCACTGCAGAATTCGGGTTGTTTTTTGCAACTGCAGGGCCGTCATCTCCACCGGCACTTTTATTCAATTCTTTAATATTCTGAGCTTCTTTTACAATTACCACCTGGTATTCGCTCATCATTGGAAATTGTTTAGCAAGTCCAAGGATACTTACAAAATCTATATCTTTACCGTAAACAATATTTTGATTGAATTCCCTATCAGCTTCATCCAAAATATTATTTTCAATATAATCACTTATCAGGTCAATGTAATAAGGTTCTTCGCCGGATAAAAAATAAATGGGTTTTAAAATACGTCGTTTAAGGTCGAGTAATATTTGATTTGCTTCTTTCAAGGTCGTTAATGCTGATTTCTAAAGTTTCATTTCTATAATAAATGTTGTTCCGTTTGTTTTTTCAATTTTTAAAATGGCGTCTAATTGTTCCGCTAATATATAGATCAATTCCATACCCATTGATTTTTGGTTTGAATCTTCAAAATTATCAGGAAGACCCTTGCCATTATCACTTATTCTTAAGATACATCCGCCATCAGTATCCTTAAGCATTACAGACACAAGCCCTTTACCATTAATGGTAAAAGCGTGTTTGTATGCGTTGGTTAATATTTCATTGATCATTAAACCCAATGGCACCGCGGTATCAATATTTATTTTCCGGTTTCGCGAAGCGATAGCTGTTTTTAATTCGATGTTCTTTGAAAAAATAGTCACTTCTATCTGGCCAACTAAATTTTCAACATAATCTCCAAGGCTGATCGTTGAAATATTATCTTTTTGATAAAGCATTTGATGTGTTAAAGAAATGGCATTTATTCTTTGTTGTGCATCTTTTAAAATTGTCTCGGTATTTTCATCTTCTACTTTGCCCATTTGGAGACTTAGCATACTTGAAATAATTTGTAAATTATTTTTTACACGGTGATGGATCTCTTTGATCAAGGCTTCTTTTTCTTTTAAAGATTGTTCGATTAAAATATTTTGCGAACTGATCTGTTTGTTCTTTAAAGATAATTGGTCTTCACGTTTACGCGAGTTACGATTATTTAAGATCAGAAAAATAATGATTGTAAAAAGGATAATAAATCCTGCCAGCATATAGGCAGTAAAAGAACGTTGTTTCGCATCCTCAAATTTATTTTGCTCTATCAGCTTGTCTTTTTCATTTAATTCAATTTCTGCTTTTTCTATACTAATTGCAACACCCTGATTGTGAATTTGTCTTTCTTTTTCAAGTAATTGAAAACTATCGTTTATATTCAAATACTGTTTATAGATCTGGTTAGATCTATTAAATTCGTTTACTGAATTAAAATAATTAGCACTTGTAAGCATGAATCGGAGTTTTGGGCCGATACCTTTTATTTTTTCGTTTAATAATGTTTGGGCTGAATCCAAATATTTTTTTGAAAGATCTTTCTGTTTTAGATCAATAAAACATTGCGTAAGCAAGTTATAACTATTAAAAGCGCTTTCATAATTCTGAATTTTTAAACTATAATATGCATCTACTTTTAAGAGAGGGATGGCATCTGTTACGTTGCCCTGGTTAAAATAGCTTAATGCTAAATTACCATCTATTAACGCGACGAAAAAATTATAAAACGGTTCTCTTTCTTTACTTACTTTTTTTTGAAGCAATAAATTCTTTGCTTTTAAGAAATAAAACTGCGCGCTATCTGATTTTTTTCTGGCATTAAAAAAAACACCAATGTCATTATAGAGGTTAGCATAACCATCAGTATCATTTTTTAAAATATATTTTTTTCCTTCTACTCTTCGTTCGTCAATTGCCTGTTGCGTTAAACCAATCATATTATAAAGCGTACTTTTTGGCTGGCCGTAGTCAATAATAACCGTATCGCTTTTTCTATCCCATTTAATTTCCATTAAATGATGGATCTCAAAAGCCTTATTAATATCTCGTATTTTTACAAAAGCGTTTTTAAGCATAGACAAACACCTTAACGAATCCTGGATATTAGATGTGTGGTTACGTAAACTATTCTCCAAAATAAAAATAGCTTTGGTGTAATTTTGATTGTACAATTCAATGTCAGCTTCGATCTTATCCAATAAAAATTTAGCCTCTTTACTTTGTGATCTCAAATAAACAAGACGTTTTACATTTTCTAACGTATCTTTTATTTGCGGGTAAATATCTTTGATCTCGGCAAAAGGAACAGAAGCAACCAAGCGAACCTTGTTTTTAAGGTCGGCTTTATTGAATTTTTCTAAAAAAAATTTAGGGTCAGTTTCTGCCTTAAAAAATAAAGGCATAAAAAGTAAAACAAAATAAATATGTTTTAAATTATTCTTCAAAATTAATTTTTTACCCGGCCCAGCCTTCGCGGTCTAAGCTCCTGTATTGTATAGCTTCAGCAATATGATTGGTTTCAATATTTTTAGAACTGTCGAGATCTGCAATGGTACGTGCTACTTTTAAGATCCTGTCATAAGCTCTTGCACTAAGGCCTAAACGTTCCATAGCATTTTTCAAAAGAGTGTTGCCGGTTTCATTTAATTCACAATAGGTTTTAAGATCCCTGGTGCGCATTTGAGCATTGCAATGTATATTTTCATCTTCATTAAAACGGTTGCTTTGAATTAAGCGTGCTTGTATAACACGTTCGCGAATAGCCTTACTGGTTTCGCTATTTGTTTTTTTGCTCAATTCGCTAAATGGCACAGGTGTTACTTCGATGTGAAGATCTATTCTATCTAACAAAGGGCCACTGATCTTATTTAAATATTTTTGCACTATGCCTGGTGCACAAACACATTCTTTTTCCGGA
>JBDSFC010000145.1:0-3343 GCA_039919745.1 Bacteroidia bacterium
CCTGAAAAACCGGTAGCTTTTAAAATAGCAATAGTATCCATCTTTTCAAATATCATCATATTTAAAATATTATAAATACCAAAGCCGGCAACAATAAGTAAAACAACACCTACCGAGTAAGATATTAATGTTCTTACAAAACTACCGGTTTCGAATTGCGAATTAGCGGTTTGAATGTCAATAGCATCCACTTCAAATAACTTTTCAAATTCCTTTGCTATTTTTGGCGCTGTTAAAACATCAGTTAATTTTATTTGAATATCGGTAACATAATTATTTGATGCGCCCAACAATTTTTGAGCAGTAGTAATAGACGTATAACTTTGTATTTTGTCAAGTTCTGAAATACCCGACTGAAAAAAACCAACAACTTTTAGTTGGATCTGATCACCCTTAGTAGTGGTTACTTGGATCTTATCGCCAACGTTTATTAACATATTATCGGCTGCGCCTTTACCTAATATAATACTATTAGAAATAGTTTTAAGATCTAAATAATTACCTTCAGTTACATAGCTTTGAAATAGAAATAATTTATCTTCTTCTTCCACATCAATACCATTAATAACACCTGTAAGGTTAGTTGTGCCAACATTATAAAATACTTGAGCTATTATTTTTGGAGCAATACCTAGCACACGTTCATCTTTTTTTAGTGTTTGGATAATAGCGGCACTGTTATGTATTTGTAACAACTGGTTGCTTGGCTTTATGGAGCCAATAAAATTATACTGATTTTTATTCTTTGAAAAAATAGCAATGGGTTGATTTTTGGCTGCTTTTATTTCGTTATATAAACGCACATGAGGCGTTCGGTTAAGCATCAGTCCATCTAACAAATCATTTAATCCGCCCATAAAGCTTAGCAAAGCAATAAACATGGTAATGCTAAACGTTACACCAATAGCCGCTATCAATGTTTGTTTCCAGCGGGCCATAAGCAATGAAAAAGATATATTGTATATCAGTTTTATTTTCATTTTATGGGGCTTATCAATTCATCATTTACAGAAATGCCTGAAAGAACTTCAACCATTTGATAATCTTTAAGTCCTACTTTTATGATGGCTTTATCTCCGTTTGCTTTTATAACTGTTGAATCGTTTAGCAATAAATTACGAGGAATCAATAAGGCATTTTGTTTAGTTTGAATGATAATATTGGCTTCAAAACTAATAAAAGGATAAAGTATTTTTGGTGGTTCGTTGAACGTGGCTTTTACTAAAAAAGTTTTACTACGCTCGTTCATAATTGGTGATATGACAGATATCTCTGCTTCAAAAACTTGCCCTTTATAACTATCCATTAAAACTAAAACAGGTAAGCCTTTTTTAATTTTTATGATATCAAATTCATCTACCTGCATTTCTAAAATAAAATCATTTCGGTTTCCTAATAACGCCAAAGGCGTTTGTATATTTACAGCCTCGCCTTCGTCTTTAAACAATTTATAAACCATGCCATTTACCTGACTTTTTACAATAAAATCTGAAGATTGACGTTGCGTTATTTGCAAATTCTTATTGGCTTGTGAAGCAATAAAATTAATCTGTCTTTTTAGATCATTGTACTTTGTGATAGCAGATTGATATTGAATTTTTGAATTCTGGGTGGCAATTTCTCTCTGTTCTAATTCTACTTTAGTTCCAATCGAATCCTTCCAAAGATTTTTTTGTCGTGCGAACAATAACTCATCGTTCTCCATTTTACTCTTTTGTAAATAAATTACTTGTTGCGCATCATTTAATTTATCTTGATTACTAGAAATATTGTTATAATCAGAGGCTAAAGCAGCATTTTCGCTGTTTAACTTTTGGAGGTCGTTTACTATTGATAAAATAGGAGTCCCTATATTTACTGAATCTCCTTCTTTTACAAAAATAGTTTGAATAATTCCGTTAACGGTTGCAAATGCCTGGTATTGCTGATTACTTTTTAAAGATCCTGAAGCATAAACAGATTCTGTTATTGGAGAAATAATAGGCTTTATCTTTACAATTTCACTTTTACAGGAATAAATAAATACTATAATAAAAAAATAAAAAATTTTCTTCATTGGGTTAATTTAAATACCTAGTTTTTCTAAAACGATTTTTATTTTGTATACTTTTGAAGCCCAGTCGCTTTGCGTATGATCACAGATCGGCAGCATAATCGATAACTAACAATAGCATTGTTAATTTTTTCATTACTATATCTTTTAAATACTAGTGTAAAGAAATGCTAATAAATTGAAAGAAAAGATGAGTAACATCAATAATTTAACTGATCAATATCATATTAAGATAAAAGAAAACACTTTTATGAATGGTTTAAAACACAGATTATATAAGCCTTGGGTAAGAGCTTATCACAATAGCTAAACAGGCGAGCACCGATCATACCAATCCATAACATGCATTGAATAAAACACTACAAAATTCACTTTGTTACTCTATGATTTCGACTAGAATTAAACGAGATAAATGTTATTTTTTCTTGTCTTTTTTAGAAGGTGTTACTGTTGTAGTTGGAAGAACCAACGGTTTTTCCGGCGGATCAATGGCCTTTTTTAACCATTTTTTAATGTCATTTAACTCACCACCATTAATAGAATGCGGCATTTCGTAACGGTTAAAGGTAACTTCAGCTACTTTTTTTGATTTTAAGTATTTTGTTGCGCTATCAGCTTCGGCAATTTTAATAACGTTATCGGAATTGCCATGCGCTATAAAATATTTTGTTTTTATTGCTTTACTCCAATCTGTTTTTAAATTTTTGGATTCGTCCATTATTTTTCCACTTAAAGCTAAAACACCTTTTATCTTTTTTGGAGCAGCTAAAGCAAGATCGTAACCCATTATAGCGCCCTGGCTAAAACCCATTATAAAAACATTATTACTATCAAGAGAGTATGTTTTACAAGCATTACTAATAAAAGACAAGATCTTTATCCTGCTTTCTTTTGCTTGTTTATAATCGTATTTAAATTTCTGTTCCGGTAAAAATTCAAGATCATACCAACAAAAACCCCCATCTTTAAGTGCGTTTGGTCCACGTAAAGAAATTACTATAAAGCGCGGGTCCAATGCTTTTGCAATATCAAACAGATCTTCTTCATTACTACCAAAACCATGCAGCATAATTAAAAGAGGAGCCGGCTTGTCTGTTTTCTTTTGTACTTCATACACTTTATAAACAAGCGAAGTGTTTATCGTTTGTGAAATGCCAACAAACGATAAAATTAAAAAACTATAAATTAAAAGCCTTCTCATCTTCTTCTACTTTTTTTACTGCTACCACCTTTATTATTTTTATCGCCGCCCCATTTTTTACCCCCACCTTTACTGCTGCCACCGTTACT
>JBDSFC010000262.1:0-3888 GCA_039919745.1 Bacteroidia bacterium
GTTGCTGTTCGTCGTTTAGCAATAGATGAGAAAGTACGTTTAGATGGTCGTAAAACTACAGATATCCGTCCTATCTGGGCTGAAGTTGGTTACCTGCCTACTCCGCATGGTAGCGCTGTATTTACACGTGGCGAAACGCAATCATTAACTACTGTAACTTTAGGTACACCATTAGATAAATTAAGAATTGACGGTGCTTTTAACAGCGGCGAAGAAACTTTTATTTTGCATTATAACTTCCCGGGCTTTAGCACAGGTGAAGCAAAACCTAACCGTGGCGTTGGCCGTCGTGAGGTTGGACATGGTAACTTAGCATTGCGCGCTTTGAAAAAAGTTGTACCAATGGATACAGGTTATACTATTCGTGTAGTAAGTGATATTTTAGAAAGTAATGGTTCGTCATCTATGGCAACTGTTTGCGCTGGTACATTAGCGTTAATGGATGCAGGTGTGAAAATTAAAAAACCGGTTGCAGGTATTGCAATGGGTTTAATTACTGATGAAAAAGGACAATACGCTATCTTATCTGATATTTTAGGTGATGAAGATCATTTAGGAGATATGGATTTTAAAGTGTGTGGTACTGTTGACGGTATTACTGCTGTACAAATGGATCTTAAAGTAAATGGCTTACCATACGAAGTAATGGCAAAAGCTATGGAACAAGCTAAAGTTGGACGTTTACACATCATGAACGAAATGCTTAAAGCATTAGATACACCACGTGCTGATTACAAAGAACATGCACAACGTTTTGAAAGGATCGTTATTGCAGGTGAATTTATTGGCGCTATTATCGGACCTGGAGGAAAAGTAATTCAGGAAATGCAAAAAGCAACCAATACTACAATTGTAATTACCGAAGTTGATAAAACAGGTGTTGTTGAAATTTTTGGAACTAACCTTACAGATGTTACTGCTGCTAAAAACAGGATTAAAGGCATTGTAACGGTTCCTGAAGTTGGAGATATTTACCAGGCTAAAGTAAAAACAATTATGCCTTACGGTGCTTTTGTTGAGATCATGCCGGGTAAAGATGGTTTATTACACATCAGCGAATACGATTGGAAACGTATTGACACTTTAGAGGGTGTTTTAAATGAAGGTGATATTATTGAAGTAAAATACGTTGGTGATGATCCTAAAACTAAAAAAATTAAATTAAGCCGTAAAGTTTTATTACCAAAACCGGAAGGAATGGTAGAAAAGAAAGAAGCTTAATTGCAATTTTTTAATTTATAACTAAAAAAAATCCTGGTAAAATTTTATCAGGATTTTTTTAGTTATAAAAACGCATTGTTATGCTGATGAAGGAAGCATCTGTTCTATTTAGATCCCTCATTCTTCGGGATGCCAAAGCAAAGTTTATTTTTTTAACAACTCCGCCATTTCAACCAAACGAATAAATTCAGCCCTGTAGCCTTCTTCATCTTTACCTTTTGATTGTTTTGCCAAAGCGATCACACTTTTAAAATCCGCTTCGCCTTTGTATTGCGAATCACGCAACAACATTCCAAATTGCGCAACGGCCGAAGAAAATTTACAATTTTCGGAAGCAGAAACCGGAGCTGTTTTTTGGTCAACCACTACATGAGTTATTAATTTTGAAACATCTTCTTTTGGTTCTTTATATCTGAATTTCACAGTCATAACTTCATTGGTTGTTGATTTTGATATCGCAGTTGGCTGTTGATATTTTAATGGATCGATCGATGCAATTAATTCATCAGAACCTGCAGGAATAATTTCATAGATAGCTGTAACCGTATGCCCCGCGCCTAATTCACCTGCATCTTTTTTATCATCATTAAAATCTTCATTATTTAGCAAACGATTTTCGTAACCAACCAAACGGTAAGCTTTTACTTTTGCAGGATTAAATTCGATTTGAATTTTTACATCTTTTGCAATCGTTAATAATGTACCACCCATTTCTTTTACCAATACTTTTTTTGCTTCTAAAATATTGTCAATGTAAGCGTAGTTTCCATTTCCTTTATCTGCTAATTGTTCCATTTTAGAATCTTTGATGTTACCTGTACCAAAACCTAAAACAGTTAAAAATATACCATCATTTCTTTTTTTCTCAATTAAACTAACCATCTCTCCATCACTGCTGGCGCCAATGTTAAAGTCACCATCCGTTGCTAATATTATACGGTTATTACCGTCTTTCATAAAATTTTCTTTCGCAATTTTGTATGCTAAAATAATTCCTTCACCACCGGCTGTTGATCCACCGGCTTGCAATTGTTCAATAGCATCAATTATTTTTTCTTTTTCATTACCCGAAGTAGCGGGCAATACAACTCCCGCTGCACCTGCATAAACTACTAACGAAACTTTATCCTGCGCACGCAACTGGTCAACCAATAAACGCATTCCTGATTTTAATAATGGTAATTTATCAGCGCTCATCATTGAACCTGAAACGTCAATTAAAAAAACCAAATTATTTGCAGGCAGACTTGTTGTTTGAACTTCTTTACCTTGTATACCAATATGAATAAGGTTATGTTTTTTGTTCCATGAACATTCTGTGTATTCGGTAGTAATAGAAAAAGGATCATTGCCTTTTGGCTGTGGATAATTGTAAGCAAAATAATTGATCATCTCTTCCACTCTCACAGCATCTGCCGGAGGTAAACTTCCTTGCGTAATAAAACGACGAACATTGCTATACGAAGCCCTATCTACATCAATACTCATAGTAGAAAGCGGATCTTTTAACGCCTCTTTAAAGCCATTATCAGCTATTTTGTTATATGATTCTGTATTAAAGTTATCTGTTCTTCCCACATTCGGCGCATAATAACTCATGCTCCCTGCTGCATTTGATTTTTTATAACCACTATGATCTTTGCTGGTAATGTGTTTTTCTTTGGTAACGATCTCTACCTCGGCCAATTGTAATTTTGAAGCATTTAATTCAACTTTTACTTCCGTTTTCTTATTAAGGTTTACAACAATATTTTTCATTTCAAATGCTGAATAACCAACGTAAATAACTTTTATTTTATATTTTCCTTCACTTATATTTTTAAAACAAAAATCACCATTCATATCGCTGGTAGAAGATCTAATAAGACTATCTGTTCTGTAAAGATTTACATTTGCAAAAGGCACTAACTCTTTTGTTGTATGATCTGATACTTTACCGCAAAGAGATGCTGAATTTGTATTCGCGTTTTTTTGACCAAACATGCCCACACAGGCAAACATTATGGTAATGAAGATGGTTTTAAACATGATTTCTGGTTTTAAGCCGAAGGCTTCCCTTCGGGATGGATTAATAATTGCTTTCATTTTATATTGAGACGCTATTTTTTGAATTATTCCATAAAAACTTAATACTTATATAATATTAGTGCACAAAATAATCCCACGGTATGTGGTATTTTTGTGGAAAACCTGTTAAAATCAAGTACCCAACCTTTATGGCATGAACTTCGTAAGGTTATTTAAGATGGACACTATTGTATTAAAAAAGCATAAAACCAAAAGCACTTCTATAAAAAAGGTAATTGCTTTTATTGTATTATGTATCTTATTGGTGGTATTGGATAAAGTATATTCTTTAACACCAACCACTATGGCAAATAAAACAGCCATTCATAAATAAACGCTAAGTTTTACCAGGATTTTTCCTGGCTGAGATTCTTACGGTGTATCCATTTATATCTTGGCCTTATAAACGGATTTTTACTCCCTTTTTGCAACTTTATTATAAGACTTAACGAATGTTGCAGGTAATTGGATGAAGATCTTGGAAAACGGCTGCTTACGCCAAATTTAGCAATACTTTGAAGGTTTATTCCTAAAGCACGTGTTAACCAGATATTAGTACCTAATCCAATATTAAAATTCCCGCCTATTGGTAAAATTCTA
>JBDSFC010000273.1:0-2505 GCA_039919745.1 Bacteroidia bacterium
CGGCAGAACTGTATGAAGCAATATACATACAGCTCGAAGTTGCAGTTAAACTTGCTGTTGAAGCGCTGGGGTCAAAATCAATGGCAGTACCCTGAAAATTTCCTGTAATGTAAACATTGTTCGAAGCATCCAATCCCAAACCATAACAATAATCATTATTAGTTCCACCCGTTCCGTTCTTCCAAACTAGATTTCCTGAAACATCATATTTCGCAACAAAAAGATCACCTGCTCCAGCACTTGTAAGTGTGCTTGTTACAGCTGTTGGATCAAAATCACATGAAGAAGAAAAAACGCCGCCTAAATAAACATTACCTAAAGCATCGGGTGCCACTTGAAAGCCAATATCCGTACCTACTCCACCAATTTGTTTTGCATATGTATAAACTCCGGCAGAAGTATATTTAGCTAAAAAAATATCCAACTGTGTTAAACTACTCGTAGAAAGATTAGCTGTGCCTACACCCGGATCAAAATCATTTCCGGTTGCATAAGAACCTGTGATATAAATATTACCCGAAGCATCCAAAGCAATATCATCACCTTCAGAATAACCACCGGTAATTTGTTTTGCAAAAACATAAGCGCCTGCAGAAGTATATTTTGCAAAATAAGAATTGTAAGTTCCCGTAACATTTAAACTTGCAGAAGAAGCAGAAGGGTCCATATCGGCATTAGCACCAATAAAACCCGTAATAAAAACATTTGATGAAGCGTCTAACGCGATTCCTACAACCCTGTCGTTACCGGTACTTCCAATTCTATCTACCCAAATTAAATTTCCGTTAACATCATACTTAGCGAAAAAAGCATCACCATCCGGTCCGCCTCCCAAAGAGGTTGTAGCATTGGTTACAGCACTTGGATCAAAATCAATGGTACCCATAAATATACCCGCAAGGTACGCGCCACTTGCATCTGCAACCAGATCAAAAGGTCGTTCAGTATTTGTACCTGCAATTTGTTTTACCCAAATAAAATTACCCGCAGATGTATATTTTGCTAAAAAAATATCCTGGCTTCCTGAAAGTCCTGTTAAATTAACAGTTGCAGCACTCGGATCAAAGTCTACCGTGCCTGAAAAAGAGCCGGCAACATATACATTGCCTGATGGGTCAGAAGCAATAGCTTGTCCGTACTCTGAAAGAGTTGAACCAGCAGAGTTTGCCCATTGATAAGCTAATTGTGATCTATATAAATTGGAAAATAAAAATAACGCGAAAAATAAAGTAAGTTTTTTCATGGTTGGAAATTTTAAACGCTTACTTAAAGTTAACAAAATAAACAGCATTTTCAATTTTTTTTAGATGAGTTAGCTAATTATGCAAATGAATTACCTTAGAATTAACAAACGGTTGGCGTCTAATTTTATAAAAATAAATAATAAGATCGTAAAAGACCAAAGCGAAGAACCTCCGTAACTAAAGAATGGCAATGGGATCCCAATAACAGGCATTAAGCCAATGGTCATACCAATGTTTACTGCAAGGTGGAAAAATAAAACTGACGCAACACCATAACCATAGATCCTGCTAAAATCTGATCGCTGCCTTTCTGATAAAAAAATAATCCTGAGAATTAAAAATAGTTCCAAAAATATAACAACGGTACTTCCAAAAAAACCCCACTCCTCGCCTACAGTACAAAAAATAAAATCAGTATCCTGTTCCGGCACAAAATCGTATTTGGTTTGAGTGCCTTGCAAATATCCTTTGCCGAAAAATCCCCCGCTACCAATAGCAATTTTCGCCTGGTTTACATTGTAGCCTTCTTTTTTAAGATCCACATTTCCTCTTCCTAATAATACATCAATTCTTGTTTTCTGATGATCTTCCAAATGATTGTAAACGTAATTTGTTCCCAATACTATGCCCGCTGCACATAAATAAACAATGGCAACAAAGACCAAGCTTTTTTTACTGCGTTTAATAAACAAAAAAGCCCCTGCAGCAATAACAGCCAAAGTAATTAATAAGCCACCAATACTGGTTACAATTAAAGCTACCACAAATAAAATGGCAGTTAATAAACCAAAAATTAAAAAGCCAACGCTTAATCCTTCGCGATACAGCACGATGATAAAAGCAATAAATACAATAGCAAGTCCTGTTTCGTTCTGTAATTTTATGATCAGTATCAAAGGGACAACAATAAAAAGCAAAGCAAGAACGGTGTTCTTATAGTTTTTAATGAGGTCTTTTAAACGTAAACGAAATTGCTGGTTGACGATAATATTCCGGTTACTTAAAAATTTTGCGAGCGCTAAATTAGTTGCAAACTTCATAAACTCTGCGGGCTGTATACCGGCACTACCAAATCTAAACCAGGAATGACTGCCTTTAATTTCTCTTCCTAAGAATATAACAAGAATATTCATTACAAGAAGGAAGCCATAAAACCCATAAGCAAAAGCTGTGTAAAAATTAGCATCAATTAGTAAAATACTAAATGCAATTACTGCTGCTCCTCCGATCCAGATAAGTTGTTTACCGTATTTTTGTGAAG
>JBDSFC010000149.1:0-2732 GCA_039919745.1 Bacteroidia bacterium
ATATTTATTGGTTTGTGCATGTAGATGTAATGAATGAGCCATACCGAATGGATTACAAAGTAACGCATGTGGCCGAAGATGATATAATACGGGTTGATTTTAGATTAGGATTCAGGGTTGCACCCAAAGTAAATTTATTGTTTAGAAAAGTAGTGGAAGACCTTGTAAAAAATAAAGAAGTAGATATTACAAGTCGTTACGAATCTTTAAATAAAAATAATGTAATCGGCGATTTTAAATTTGTGGTGATCGAAAAAGTCTTATCCTACGAGAATGAATTACCTACTTTCGAAAATATTATATTGAAAATTTATTTCTTTATGAAAAAATACAGTTTAAGCGAGGCAAAAGCTTTTGGCCTTGATAGCAGTTCTGTTAAAATCGAAAAATTTCCTTTGGTAATTAATGAGGCAAAAGAATTAAATCTCAAAAGGATCTGACACTTTCATATGTTAAATGTGTAATTATCTTTCTCATCAGCGGGAAATTACTACTCATTTTTAATGTTTTTACTAGAATAACAAATGGTATAAAATTTGAGTTTTTCTAATACTAAAACTTAACACAATGGGATCATTTAAAGCACAAGACTGGAATTCTTTAAAAGAAAAAAATTTTAAAGCGCGCGCAAAAAAGAAACACAACTCTCTTACCGACTTTTCACAATTTGATGATGAATTTGAAGTTGAAGTTGAAAATTACCCACAATTAAACCGTTATAAAAAACAAGATCACCGTTTATCAAAACGTAACGATTTCAGAGATTTTGACCAGGCCTAGAGGAAGCTATTCGAATTATTTTTAAAACTGAATTGCTTAGGGGATTATTTCGCGAAGCATTTGTCTTAATACTCTATTGGTATAATATTAGCATGTAATATGCATGGATTATATTAAAAAATGCATAGAAGCCTGCAACGATTGTTCATCTGAATGCGAAAGATGTGCGACCGAATGTTTGTTTGAAAAAGATATTGAGCATCTTAAAACCTGCATTTTATTAACGCGTGAATGTTCTGTTATTTGTATAGCTACCGCAAAAATACTGGCAATTGGTGCTGATCATTTTCAAATGCTATGCAGGGCATGCGAAGAATTATGCAATGCCTGTGCTGAAGAATGTGGAAAGCATGCAGATATGCCACACTGTAAAAAATGCGCAGAAAGCTGCAGGCACGCCGCTGACATGTGCAGAAAAATGATCATAGAAGATAATTTATAACATGGAACACGACTACGGAGGGAAAATATCAGCTAAATTTTACGCTAACTCGGGTATTGAGACCTTTTGCGCTAAACATATCTTATATTACGATCCTGTACGTTTTCATATTGTTGCGATCAGGGCATATGCAGGAAAAGAATTTATTGTTACTGTTTATCTGGAAGATAAATTAAACAATTCAAGTACAATACATCCCGGAAAGATATTGGTAAAGAAATTTAAAATTGAAAACCTGAGTCCACTTGAATTTTTTGATATTATAGAATCCTTTAATTTTACTTTGTCAAACGGTCATTACGATCTTGACAATATGGAAGTGATCAACAAATAGATCAGGGTAAAAATCCTATTTAGCTTCAACCTTATTATTTATTTCAGAAGCTTTGATCTTTGTGTTTTTCTCTGCCATGTAATTTCCATCGGTGTCAAATTTTATGATCCTGTCTTTATGTTTGGCAAAATAATAATTTTCACCGTTTGGCGCTTCGCATTTTAAAATATGAATTTTTTCTTCAGGAAAACGTTGGCTATAATATTGATTAATTTTTACCGGGTAATCTGTATAATTTAATTCAGTTTCTTTTTTTATTACTCCACCTTCTTTATCATATAATACAAAATTGTTCAATTTTGTATCCGGATCGGTATAAGTTGCTTCATAATTATTATCAGCCATTTTCCAGACAGGTTTAATACCCGGATACTCGGCAGCAAATTTTGTTGAAACGGCTTTTGGCGCTTTAGTGAGTAAGGTTTTATTTGTTTTACTGCTATAATTTATTGGTTGCGCTGTTATTGAATTCATCCCGAATGCCAGTAATAACAGAAGTAGTGCTTGTTTCATTTTAAGATATTAGTATATGATAACTACCCAATATCGTACCGTATTTACAAGCCTGACAAAAATGGCCGGAAAGCCCAATTTTAAAGGGCTATAAGAAGATCAAAAAAAACAGTATAAATTAACCTGTAGAAATATCAGGCCAACCTGCGAAAAAAACAAACCTCAAAATTAAAAAGTAACATTCAGATCTTTTAATTCTCCTTTTCTTAATACTTTAACTGGTGCGGTATCACCTTTTTTATATTCAGATAAAGCTTTCATATAATCCTGTACATTTTTAACTTCAATATTGCCCATTTTTTTAACCACATCACCCGTTAATATGCCTGCCTTTGACGCCGGCTTTCCATCGGTAACACCATCAATGCGCATACCTTCTCCATCAAATGCATAATCAGGCATTACGCCCATGGTTACTTTAAAATTGCTTTTCCCCGTATCGGGATTCCTGGTTTTACTGAAATGTAATTTTCCATAATTAAATGTTTTTTCGATCAGCTTTGCTATGTAATCCAAAACATCTGCTTCTCCCTGGTAATTTATTTTTTCGATATCATCGCCTGGTTTATGATAATCGCTATGTTGCCCGGTAAAAAAATGTAATACCGGAATATCTTTTAAGTAAAAAGACGTTTGATCGCTCGGCCCTATTCCACTGCTGTC
>JBDSFC010000329.1:0-9684 GCA_039919745.1 Bacteroidia bacterium
ACGAACAGTTCAGGCCAATAAAAAATGCAAATGGCGAACCAATAAAGTGTAAAGATTATCCCGCTTATTTTAAAAATATTGATAATGCAAAAATGCTGGCACACGGCGAGTCTGTGAGTTTGGTGAACACAGAGATCTTTCAATCGGTTAACCCGTTTTTTGTTGTAACATTAACACCACTTATTATTGCGTTTTTTGCTTTTATGCGAAAGCGGGGTAAAGAGCCAACAACGGCTTCTAAAATTGCATATGGATTATTGATAAGTGCGCTCTCCACTTTAATTATGGTAGTGGCTGTTTATGTTACCGATAATGGTATGCATAAAGCCAGCGCCTGGTGGTTAATTGCTTGCTATGGCGTGGTAACGGTTGGTGAGTTGTTGCTTAGTCCAATGGGTTTATCAATGGTTTCAAAATTATCACCTGTGCGTTTAACGGCTTTAATGATGGGTGGTTGGAGCCTTGCTACTTCTATCGGAAATAAATTAAGTGGTGTGCTTGCAAAGAATTGGGATAAGTTCGATAACAAAGCCAATTACTTTTGGTTGAACTTTGCATTGCTCATGTTTGCTTTTGTGATCATGATGCTTTTATTAAAGCGCTTGAATTTAGTTTTTAAAGAGGGCAAAGAGAATTGATACTTAACCACAAAGAACACTAAGAAAGCACAAAGCACACAATGATCAAAAATTCTTTGCGCACTTTGTGGTTAGATGTTTTAAGCCCACTCCCATGCTGTCCTGTAAACTCCGTGCTTTTCACAATATTCTAAAAAGGAATTATAAAACTTACTCGCGCCAATGGTGGAACTATCGCCTATAATAACTAACTTTTTCTTTACGCGGGTAATAGCCACATTCATTCTTCGCAGGTCATTCAAAAAACCAATTTCCTGGCGCTCATTACTTCTTACCAAAGAAATATAGATTACATCGCGTTCTTCTCCCTGGAAACCATCAATGGTTTTTATACTTAATGAAAGAAGTTTTGTTTTATCAAATTCGTAGTCTGTTACGTTATCTTTTAACCATTCACGTTGTTCGCGGTATGGCGAAATTATCCCAATGCTTATTGCTGGTAATAATTCGTGTTGTGTGTATTCAACCAATAATTGTTGTAAGTGCTTAAATAAAAGATCGCCTTCTTTTGGATTAAAATGACTTAACGTTTCCGGATTTTGGATCTCATCAAAATCGCAACCTGCTGTATCAATAAATTCTAATGACTTACTTAACATCGAATTTTCATCATTCACTAAAACCTGCGCCGAAACCGATTCATCAGCAATTAATTCATTGCCATAAAAATAATTATTGCTAAAACCCATAATAGCATTATTCATGCGGTACTGGCGCGTTAGTAACGAAACAGCTTCTTTGAATTGAATACAGCGGTCTAAAATAGTTTGGTCCAGCCCGCCTTTTTTTGCTTCGATACTTTTTACAACAGGAGGTAATTGAAAATGATCGCCGCTTAAAATTAAACGTTTGCATTTTAATAAAGGAATCCAAACCATTGGTTCTAATGCCTGTGATGCTTCATCAAAAAATAAAGTATCAAATCTTTTTCTAGCCAATCCGCGATGCGTGCTTGTAACCGGCGTGCAACAAATTACCTGGGTGTTCTTAAATAATTCATCAACAATAAAATCTTCTAATAAGCGCGCTTCTTTAATACAATTTTTTGCTTCGGTGTAAAATGCGGTACGTTGCTGCGCATCTTCTTTTCCAAAAGTGCGTTTGTATTTTCCGGCCATACGAAAATACTCTTCCGCGTTCCTTCTTAAATTTTTTATATCCTTATAATAAGGTGAAGAAGAAATTTTTCCATCAATACTACTATTTTGTAGCTCGTCTGAGATCCTTGCCGGGTGGCCCATGCGCAACACATCAATTCCTAATTCCAATAATTTTTCGGTGATAAGATCAACAGCAGAATTGGTCGGTGCACAAACTAAAATTTGTTTTTCTGTTTGTAACGTTAAACGAATGGCTTGTACTATGCTGGTGGTTTTACCGGTGCCAGGTGGACCATGAATGACACCAATACCGTTTACACTTAAAACATGGCGCACAGCTTTATTTTGAGAAAGATTTAATTGCGGAACAATAATATCATCATTGATCTTTTGAAAAGAGAGTGGGAGAGTGCCTTCTATCATTTCACGCAATTCTGCAATTCGATTATTGCTTGCGCCGATCACAACATCCAATGCCGTTTGCATTTCGTTATAACTGTTGTCATCGAATTGAATATTTATCCCAAGCTTCCCATCATAAGCCCAATCGGGCAATTCATCTGAATGAATAATTAATTTTAAGGAATTTTTTGAAACGGATTTTATTGTTCCGGTAATTTCATGTGTCTCTTCATTTTGATTACTGAACAAGCTCACATTTTTTCCGGAACTGAAGCGATGGGGTTTATCAATTTGTGTTGTGCGTTCAATTTCTAAATGCAACAGATCTCCTGAACCTAATTCTTCGGAATTTATTTTTATGGGATACCAGGTAACGCCGTTCTTTTTTCTTTGATCGAGTGTAACACGTAAAAACTGTTCTTTATATAAACGGTAATCCTCTTCGCGTTCGATCTTTAATAATTGTTTTAAGCCCTTTAAACGTTCAACGGCTGAGGTTGTAGCCATTTAGTTTTTAGTTTTATTTTTAAGCTCGGCACGCAGTTGGCTGCTGGTTTTTTTTGAACCATCATGGCTCCAACCCGGAGGACCAAAAATGTACATGAATTTATCTTTAAAAGAAGATCTCTTTTTTAGATCAACAAAAATATTTTTCCATTCATGAAAAACCATTTTCAGGGGATGGTATGTTTTAATGTTTTCAGTTAAACCGTATTTTACCGGATCGCTTTCTTCTTCTGCCTGGAAAGTGCCAAATAATTTATCCCAAAAAACTAAAAGCATTCCCATGTTCTTATCAAGGTAACGCACGTTGCTGCCATGATGCACACGGTGATGCGAAGGTGTGATGATAATGTATTCCAAAAAACCTAATTTGTTGATCGTTTGTGTATGTGCTAAAATTCCAAATATTTGTGTAGCACTGTAAACAAACATAATATCCAGACCGCTAAAACCAAATAGCGCTAAAGGAATAAAATAAATAAAACGGTAAAATGGTTGAAAAACAGAAGAGCGGAAACCAACTGTAAAATTAAATTCTTCGCTGCTGTGATGTGTAACATGTACTGCCCAAAAAAAGCGACAATAATGATCAATACGGTGCAACCAGTAATACATAAAGTCTTCAGCGATCACTAAAACTGCCCAATATAAAATAATATTACTGTTCCAGGTATAAAAACGAAATTGAAAAAAATAATCGAGGATCAATAAACACAAACCTCTTATTAAAATATCCAACCCCATATTTAATGAGGTGAGATAAATATTGGAGAGTAAACCTTTGGTAGTGTATAAACCTTTATTTTTAAAATATGAATAGAAGAATTCGAAGCCAATAACAATGGCATAAATTGGCACAGAAATTAAAACCAATAAAGATTCTCTAAACTCATTCATCAGGCTGCAAATTTACTCAGAATCTTTGGAATATTGCAGCGTTTACTTCCAGTCTTTTCTTTTTTTAAGACTTGTAATATGCGCCAAATGGTGTTTGCAGTGCCAGGCATACATACCAGTGCTTTCATGAAGGGATAACTCTCTTCCTTTTTCGGGATGGATAAAACAACGATCGAATTCTTTTTCTTTCATGTTTTTGAGGGTGGTTGCCCAACGAAAATGAACGCCTTCCAATATTGAAAGAGAAAAGTGTATTGGTAAATTTTTTGTGTCTGGTAACTCAGCCCACAACGCTTCTGCATATGGTTTTATGGTTGGTGTATCTTCAGTTAAGGCCAGCTTAACTCGTATCATAGCATTCATGTGACTGTCCGCACAATGATGTACAACTTGTCTTATTGTCCAGCCATCGGGGCGGTAAGGAGTATCTAATTGTTCATCCGTTAAATGCTCTGTTTCCTGTTTTAGTTTTTTTGGAAAATTTTCAATAATAGAGATCGCTTCATTTAAAATTTCTTTCGTAAAAGCTTCCGGTTTTTGATAATGACCAATGGGATATTTTAATTCTTCCATTATTTCGAAATAATTATTTTTTGAGTAATGTTTAGTCGATCTTTAGTTTTTACTTGAAGAAAATAAATGCCATTTTGTAAGTAAGAAACATCTAGATTTCTTTTATTTTCAATTAAATTTATTTGATCTTTCAGAACAACTTGTCCGAGTGAATTTGTAAGAATTATCTCGATTTCTTTATTTGGCGCTGGTTCTATAATTAGTGTGAGTTTTTCGCTAGAGTTTGGGTTAGGAAAAGAAAATAATTTAAAAGTCTGATCACTGTTTTTAATTCCCGTTGTTGTTGCCGAAACAACAGCATATAAAAAAGTAGAGGTATAATTTACAAGCGTATCTAAATATTGCCAGGAATTTGAAAGAGGGTAAAACCAGGGGCAATGTGTAGCGCCATATAAAGGGTAAAATAAATTAGGAACATTTTTATGTGTGGCGCGTATTGCAATATTTAGCGCTGCAATAGTTGGTATGAGTGGATCTGCGGTGCCATGAACGATCAATACGGGAGGATCTGATGATATATTTATAGAAGTTGTATCGAAAACGGGATTGCCAGCAGTTGTTTTATTACCACCACAAAAACACAATGTTGCTTTTACTTTTGAAGAATAGCCAGCATTACCACTATTACCATCAATTGTAGTATTACTACTATATGGTGCAACGGGTGGATAAAACACTTCGTTGATCTTATCAATATAGCTTGCACTTAAAGCGGTAATTGCACCTGCCGATTCGCCGCCAATAAATATTTTTGATGTATCAATTCTGTAAATTAGACGATTGGCTTTAAAAAAACGGATAGCCGATTTTGCATCGTGCATCGCATTTATTATTGCTCTATTGCTTAACGATGATCCTCCGGTATCCAATCTATAATCAACAGCCGCAACAGCATAACCTCTTAATGCAAAGCTGTCGCAGAAAGCTTTTATATGAATGAGCTTTCTGCTTTGATTGGTATCATTAAAACCGCCACCATGTAAATATAATATTAGCGGACGCTTTGAAACAGTATCACCAAACGGCTCAAAAAAATCAAGTAAAAGAGATTGATTTACAGAAAAAATATTTACGGCATTACCATACGAAATATTTAAGGAATAATTAACAGAAGGAAAAACCGGATTTAAATAACGCTGGCAGTAAGATGAGAATGAATAAAAAAACAGAAAGATAAGAAAAGGTGTTTTTGCTTTCATAAAATAAGTAAAAAATTTTAATTACCGGATTATAGCAATATGCCCCGTTTTACTAAAGACCTTACCGTTATATAAAATATACGAAATTAAATAAGTATAAACGCCTTCTTCTACATTTTGGCCACGGTAAGTACCATCCCAGGTATCCTGTATATTTTTCCATTTAAATATTTCATTTCCCCAACGGTCAAAAACCGAACCGCTAAATTGTGTTACACATGAGCCGCCTAATATTCTGTAATCTTCATTCAAGCCATCACCATTTGGCGTAAATGTATTCGGCATATAAAAATCGCCTTTACCACAACCTGCTTCTATCACATAAAAAGTGGTATCATAACAACCCATATCATTTTTAGCAACAAGTGCTATTAAATATTTTCCCGGTTGTTCAAAATAAGCTGTAGTAATTGTACTGGTAGAAGTTTGACCATTTCCAAAATCCCAGGCAAAACTACTTGCACCGGTTGAGGTATTTGTAAATGTTAAGCTGCCAGGGTAATCCACATAATTACTTTCCGGTTTGAAAGAAGCAACTACATTACTAACATTAAGTATTCCTAAAGAAGTAGTAGAACATCCGCCATTTGAACCAACCAATGTTATTGTTGAGTTTTGAGTCGGCATAACGGTTAACGAGTTACCAAAATGATAATTGCTTCCGTTCACATACCACTCGTAAATATTAGCACCACTTGCGCTATAGGTTACAGGAGTATTCGGACAAACTAAAAGATCCATTGGTGAAAAAGTTAAAACAGGTTTTGTATTAACCACAACTTGGGTTGTTGCTGTTGCCGGACAAATACCATTTGCACTTGTCACAATATAATTAGTTGTAACAATTGGGTTAACGGTTACGGTACTGCCGGTTAAATTTCCCGGGTTCCATGTATAACCACCGGTTGCACCGGAAGCGGATAATGTAACAATGTCACCTAAACAAATTGATGGGCTGTTAACCATAATTGTAGGTGTTGGCACAACGGTAACGGTTGAATTTCCTGTGTAACTACAACTTCCTGCAACAACCAACACGGTATAGTTTGTTGTTGATGAAGGAGAAACAACAATACTTTGTGTTGTTGCCCCATTGCTCCATAAATAAGAAGTTCCGTTTAATGTTGTTCCGATCGTTGCGGTTTGTCCCTGGCAAATATTGGCTGTGTTAACCTGCGTGGTTAAGCCATTTATTACAGTTACGTTAACCGTTGTTTGAGAACTACAAGATCCATTGTCTCCAACAACAGTGTAAGTTGTATTAGCAGATGGATTAACAGTTATTGAATTGCTTATTGTTCCGGCAGGCAACCACGTGTATGTGCTTGCACCATTAGCGATCAACGTTGCGGTTCCGCCGTTACAAACACTTGCGTTTGCTGAAGTTATCGTTGGAGAAGGTGTTATAGTTAAATTAAATACTGAACTGGAAGTACACGAACCGGCTCCGCCAACAACAGTATAACTCGTATTAGCTGCAGGCGATACAGAAATGGATGCGGTATTGTTCGAACCGTTAGACCATGAATAAGTTGTTGCGCCTGAAGCAGTCAGTGTTGAAGTTCCACCTGCGCAAATTGGATTGGCATTTACATTTAGAATTGGTAAGGCATTTACTACAACACTTGCAACGGTAGATCCTGTGCACGCACCTTTGCTTCCGGTAACGGTATAAGTGGTGTTAACAATTGGATTTACAAAAATGGTTGGTGTATTTCCGCCGTTACTCCAAACATAATTGGTAGCAGTACTTATTGCGGATAAAGTAGCAGTTTGTCCCGTGCAAATAGTAGGCGTGTTAACGGTAATAGAAAGATTAGAACCAATAACGATTGATGCGGTTGTAATTGCTGTACAGCCATTAGTTGCACCAATTACAGTATAAGCAGTTGTTGATACGGGTGCTGCAGTGAAAGATGGATTAACAACATTACTGCCGGGGAAAGGGTCCCACGTATATGTTGTTGCACCATTGGCGGTTAAAGTGGCGATCTGTCCTGCGCAAACGGTTATGCTGGCAGCACTTAAAGTTGGTGTTGGTGTTACAAAAACGGTTGTTGTAGCTGCTGCTGAACAGCTTCCTGCGGTACCCGTAACAGTGTAAGCCGTTGTTACTATCGGCGAAAGAACATTTGTTGAAGTTGGTGTTCCGTCATTCCATAAATAAGTTGTTGCTCCTGCTCCTGTTAAAGTAGCTGACTGGCCAACGCAAATAGTAGCGGTATTAACTGTAACAGTTGGCGTTGGGTTCACTGTTACCATTGCCGTATTTGAAACAACACAACCGCCGGCTAAAGTTGCATTTAGTGTATAAGTTGTATTTGTTATTGGGCTGACACCAACGCTTTGCGTATTGGCGCCTGTGCTCCAGGTATAAGATGTAGCAGTGCCTGCGGTTAATGTTGCTGATTGTCCACTGCAGGTAGTTGCAGAGTTAACGCTTATTGAACCACTTGTGTTAATAGTAATACTTGCAGTAGCAGTAGTTGTACACGTTCCGTTAGCTCCGGTTACTGTATAAGTTGTATTTACAAGTGGCGATGCTGTTATTGAAGTGCTATTTGCTCCCGTGCTCCAGGTGTATGTCGTAGCGCCAGTCGCGGAAACAGTTCCTGTTTGCCCAACACAAATTGTTGCATCTGTAATGGCTAATACCGGATTTGAATTTACAGTTACTGTGGAAGAACCAATTACATTACAGCCGCTGGCAGTAATTGCGTTTAATGTATAAACTGTAGTTGCTATTGGAGTAACACTAATGCTCTGTGTATTCGCACCTGTGCTCCAGGTATACGTTGCGGCAGCGCCTGCGGTTAATGTTGCTGTCTGACCAATACAAATGGTTGGCGAATTTATAACTATCGAACCTATCGCGCCTACACTTATGCTTGCTGTAGCAGAAGAAGTACATGTGCCGTTAGCACCAATTACAGTGTATGTTGTATTAACTGCAGGGGTAGCTGTAATGCTTGAGCTGTTCGATCCTGTGCTCCAGGTATATGTCGCAGCACCAGATACAGAAATAGTGCCTGTTTGGCCCGGGCAAACGGTTGCACTTGCAGCGGCTAATGTTGGTGTAGCGTTAACTGTAACCGCAGTTGTATTTGTTGCTACACAACCTCCGACTAAAGTAGCGTTCACAGTATAAATCGTAGTTGTTACAGGATTGACACTAATGCTTTGCGTATTGGCGCTTGTACTCCATGTATAAGATGTAGCTGCACCTGCTGTTAAAGTTGCTGATTGTCCACTACAAATTGTTGCAGAGTTAACCGCGAGAGCACCGACGGCATTAACTGTTATTGTTCCGGTTGCTGAAGATGTGCAGGTTCCGCTTGTACCATTTACAGTATAAACTGTTGTTGCAATTGGCGATGCGGTAATAGTTGAGCTGTTCGATCCTGTATTCCAGGTATAGGTTGTTGCGCCTGATGTAGAGATTGTTCCTGTCTGTCCCGCACAAATAGTTGCGCTGGTAGCATTTAAGGTTGGTGTTGGGTTTACCGTTATCGTTCCGGTTACAGATGAAGTACAAGTTCCGTTTGATCCCGTAACAGTGTATACCGTTGTGACAATTGGTGAAGCTGTTGTTGTTGCACTGTTTGATCCTGTATTCCAAGTGTATGTTGTAGCACCTGATGCAGAAACTGTACCCGCTTGTCCGGAACAAACTGTTGTGCTTATTGTGCTTAGTGTTGGCGTTGGATTAACTGTAACTGTTGAAGTGTTGGAAGCAATACATCCACCTGCTAATGTTGCATTCACGGTATAAACGGTAGTTGCTGTCGGGCTAACACTAACGCTTTGCGTATTGGCGCCTGTACTCCAGGTATAAGAAGTTGCCGCACCAGCCGTTAAAGTAGCTGATTGTCCTGTGCAAATAGTTGCCGAGTTAACAGCAAGTGCTCCTATCGCATTAACTGTAATTGTTCCGGTTGCTGAAGAAGTACAGCTGCCAACTGTTCCGGTAACCGTATAACCAGTTGTGGTAAGTGGTGTAGCTGTTATGGTTGCACTGTTCGATCCTGTATTCCAGGTATATGTAGTAGCGCCTGAAGCGGAAATCGTTCCGGTTTGTCCCGCGCAAACAGTTGCATTAGTAACTGCGATGACTGGGTTTGCGATCACTGTTATTGATGCAGTTGCTGATGATGTACATGTTCCGTTAGCGCCCGTAACAGTGTAAACCGTTGTTCCAATCGGAGAAGCTGTTATTGTTGCACTGTTCGAGCCTGTGCTCCAGGTATAAGTTGCAGCACCTGACGCGGAAACTGTTCCTGTTTTACCGGCGCATATTGTAGTGCTTATAGTACTTAATGTTGGCGTAGTATTAACAGTTACTAAAGCGGTATTTGTTACAACGCAACCTCC
>JBDSFC010000337.1:0-9346 GCA_039919745.1 Bacteroidia bacterium
CTAAAAAAATATGTGATAATAAAATGATAACGTAAAAAGGCTTAATTCCTCCCACAGCAGCGCTTTCGGCGGCACTCATGATCCCATCGTGATCCACATCGCCATATTTTGTATCAGGAATAAAATAATGCGCAGTTACATAACTCAATAAAAACAAAGTGCTGAATAAAAAAGCAGTGAGATTTAATTTTTTATGTAATTCTATATTTCTTTTTTTGATCGCCAATAAAGAAAAAACTAATAAAACAGCACAGGTTCCATTTAAGAAAGCGTTTACCATTGGCAACTTATAAATAAAATCGGGGAAAACATCTGGGTGTGGGATCCATTTTTGATTTAAAACAACTACTAAGCCACACACTGCAATAGTTGTACCATAAATAGTTAGTTTAACTCCTTTTTCGCTATAACTGTTTAGTGTTGCCATTTTAAAAATTTTTGTAAAGTTAATTGTAAATCAAATACTCAAAACAAAAATCTAAATGTTTTAGTAGGTAATTTCGATACAATGTTAAGTATTTTTGTTTTGAAACTAAAACCTTTTAACTTTGTTGAGAAATAAGGCACTTTCCCTAATACCAATAAATGAAATATATATTTACCATAGCTCTATTTGTTTGCTTTGCCTTTTCAAATGCTCAACAAAACAAAGCAAAAAATTATAAGAAATATCCTTATTGGATCGACATGATCAAAGATCCCAATGTAAATTATTTTGAAGCCATAGATGCATATGAACTGTTCTGGAAAAACAAACGCAAGCCTTTAGAAGAAGATGAAGTGATCGGCCAAACAAAAGGTGAAGCCAGTAAGGAAGAAAAAATGGAGAGCCGCAGAGAGATGCGCGAAAAAAAGAAGGAAAAAGAACTCTTTAAAAAATACGGGCTCGAATGCAAAAAATTCGAGCATTGGAAACTACAGGTAAAACCATATGTACAGGCCGATGGCCATATTTTAAGTAAAGAAGAACAATTAAAATTGTGGGAGCAGAAATAATGAGAGCGCTATTACACTTTATTTTTGTTTGCTTGTTTTGTCAATCTGTTTTTTCGCAACCTGCTACAAGCTGGTCAGCAACGGGGCCAATTAATTTTCCAATAAATACCAGCGGACAGATAAATGGGATTGGAAGAACAACACAAATAAAATTTGATCCTATAAATGTTAATCGTATTTATGTAACAACTGCTTCCGGTGGTGTATGGCGAAGCAATGATACAGGGGCTACCTGGGCGCATCTTGGCACCGATGTTTTGGTTAAAATGAGTTGCGCTTCTATTTGTATCGATCATACAAATGCTAATATTTTATATTTGGGCAGTGGCGACCCTAATTATTATTCGACTGATTTTGGTGTTTGGAAAAGTACTAACAGTGGAACTAACTGGTCGCTCTCTAACACAGGAATGGGAAATCGTTTGGTGGTTGAACTATTAATGAGTCCTGCCACTAATCAAAATTTATTAGCAGCAACAGAGAATGGAATTTACAAATCCACCAACGCCGGCAGCTCGTGGGCCGTTGTAAAAAGTGGTGGTGATTTTAAAGCCATGATATTAAAACCTAATAGCGTAGATACCGTTTATGCGGTTACCTCTTCAGAGTTTTGGCGTTCTGTTGATTTTGGAACTTCGTGGCAACAAATTACCAGTGGCGTGTTTGTGCCTTCAAGCAACGGGCAAGGCATGCGCCTGGCGGTAAGTAAAGCAAGTCCGAACGTAGTTTATATTTCAATGATCGCCAATGAAGGATTAACATTAAAGTCTACTAATTTTGGAACGAGCTTTACAACTGTTTACAATAATTCTGCGCAAAGTTTAGTTGGTTATGATGCTACTACACCCGGACAGGGTGATTATAATTTTGGGATGACAGCAGATCAGAACAATGCTAACACCGTTTACATTGCCGCGCACTGCGTTTGGAAAAGCACTAATGGTGGTGTAGCCTGGGCAAAGCTTACCAACTGGTACGACAAATGCCACACGGATATGCACGGTATCAAACAACATCCTGTATATAGCAATATGTTGTTTGACGTTAATGATGGTGGCGTATTCTTAAGCAGAAATGGTGGTGTTAATTGGGAACAACGTTCAGATGGTTTAGGCGCAACAGAAATATATCATGCGGCACAAAGTAAATTGCAGCGTAATATTGTAAGTATTGGCACACAGGATAACGGCGAGTTATTTTTATCTTCCAATACCTGGTTTACAAATCGTGGTGGTGATTGGGGAAGCAAAATGTTGTTTTCATACACCAGCGGTAATACAGTATATTATTATGAGAACGGCAATCGCCGGCCCGTTAATGGTTCTGAAACAAGTTATAATTTACCTTTCGCCGCAAGCAATAATATTAATTTAGAGTTCAATAAAAAAATTCCTAATAAAGCTTTTTGCGCTTTACAAAATATTTATTTGTGCAATAATATAACGGCAACTACACCATCATGGACACAGATCGGTTCACCAAGCAGCACGATCGTTGCCCTTCATTCTTCGGTTGCTGATTCGTCTGCGTTATATGCATTTACAAAAACCAATTTGTTATACCGTTGCGATAATGTTTTTGCTGCTTCACCATCTTTTACTTCTTTTCCCGCACCGGGAGGAACAAATGTGTATGCCTTTATTGCAAGTATAGCTACCAATAGTAATGTGGTAGTAGTATCCTGCGGAAATACTATTTACCGTTCCACAAATAAGGGCCAAACATTTACAAATTATAATACCGGAATTGCTGGTGGTTTAAATATAATTGGTTTATATCACGATGAATTTAGTACTAATGAAGGCCTCTATGCCTGCACAGCAAAAAAAGTATACTACCGCAATTCGAGTATGAGCTCATGGCAAAACATTAATTATAATTTACCCACTATTGCTGATATGAATGAGTTTATGTTTTTTAATTCAGGCACAGCTTCTTCTGCTTTACGTGTTGGATATTATGGACGCGGCGTTTGGGAATTGCCTATAAATACATCATTACCTCCTTCTCCTAATTTTACGGTTGATCAACAAATTATTTGCCCCAACACAACAATTAATTTTTCAGATCTTAGTTATGGCAGTCCAACTGCCTGGCAGTGGACGTTTACCGGTGGAAGTCCGGCCACTTCAACATTAGTAAACCCTGCGGTTACTTATTCTGTTGCGGGTTTGTATCCTGTATCTTTAAGTGTAACAAATGCTAATGGCACAAGTGTATTAACACAAACAGCTTATATTAATGTGATTGGTTCTTTAATACTTCCTGTAACCGAAACGTTTGTAGGAGCCTTCCCTCCTAATAATTGGCAATTGTTTGATGATTCGCAAGACCAGGTGGTATGGCAAAAGAGCAGTACAGTTGGTGGTTACAGCAGTAGTACTGAAAGTGCTTTTTTTGACAATTATAATTTCGCTGAGTTAGGAAAACGTGATGCGATCATTACACAAAATTATAATCTAACCGGGGTTATAAATCCAAAATTATATTTTGATGTGGCCTATGCACGTTATGATAATGTCAACTTTGATTCATTAGCTGTTGGAATTTCTACTAATTGTGGGCAGTCGTATAACATTGCCTATGTAAAAAGCGGAACTGTATTAGCTACTGCCCCTGACAATACGGGATTTTTTATCCCAACAGCAACTCAATGGAGAACGGATACAGTTAGTTTGATCCCTTACATTGGACAACCGGAAGTAATGATCGCATTTCAAAATCGTGGAAATTATGGCAACGTTACTTATTTAGATAACATTAATTTAAGCGCAAGTTTGATCACAACAGAAGTAAAAAACATACCGCAAATTATTTCTCTTTTTGAAGTGTATCCAAACCCTGCCAAAGAAAAAATAAATTTGGTTTTTAATTCAGCAGAAAATATTAGATCTGTAATAGTAAGAGATGAGCTCGGAAGAATTGTTTACGAAAGCAATAAAATGACAAAAGAAATTGACGTAAGCACTTTTGCAAAAGGCATTTATTTAATTTCTATTGAGAGCGTTAAGAAAACGTATACGAAGAAAATAATTGTGGAGTAAGAGAACTAATGTACAACCGAGATCTTTTTGATCGAAATGTTTTTTCCGTTTTGAACTTTTAAGAAATAAATTCCAGGGATCAATTCCTTTACATTTATTGTTTCCATTTCAGAATTTGAATTTTTTTCGAGAATTAATTTTCCGCTTATATCTATTAATTCTAATTTTAAAATAGGCTCGTTAGATCTAATTGTAAGTATATTATTTGCCGGGTTTGGAAAAATCAACACTTCTTCGCTTCTATTATTTGCACTTAGGTCTGTAATAATTGAACTCGTGAAAAAGAAATTCAAAATTTCCTGCATCAGGTTATTGCGTTTGGTAGGATTATAAATTGTTTCAAAAGGAAAACCAAAATAAACCAGCTTACCGTTTGTTGCTCCGCCGTTAAATAATCCGGAGAAATAAATAGCCGACTTACTACTAGCATTATTTGTGTAACGTAAAGTTGCAGCACTTCCATTTATTGGATTGATCACATCCGGGTAATCTACATTATAAATGCCATTGGTTCCGTTATCAAAATAAACTGTGTCGTTAAAACTAAAAATACTGTTTATTGGTTCGTTTACGGATTTGTACCAGGTGCTTGCTTGGCTGTTTGGCGCATCTGCAAAATAACTTGCTTTTAAATAATTATTAAAAAAAACTTTGTCAGCTGCGGTACCGCTATTGTCAAGATCCCACCCTATTTCTGAACCACTCGTAAATAATTTGCCACCCTGCTTTAAATAATTTTGTACCAGTGTTTGTTCGTTGCTGTTAAATGTTTCGTTTGCTGTACTTTCTTTTCCTAAAAGCCAGTCAACTGCTTTATATAAATTTAAACTGATCAAATTATCCTGTATTGCTTCGTTGGTTGATGAAGAAAAATTCTTATTACAATTTTTTATTGCAGATCCGTGTTGACGAATAAAGTCAAATGTATTTCCTGTAACAATTCTGTCAAATCCATTTACAACTAAAACACTATCCTGGTAATTGCAGGGCACTGCGGCTAATACTTCAGAAACATTAGACGTAACTGAATAAGTAGAATTATACGCTGCGATTTTTATATAACAGATCTGTCCTACAGCTGGCGATAAAATTAAATTGGTTTTTATTTGAGTAACAGGCGCATTAAAAATGGTTCCGTTTGTGCTTGTATAAATTTTATAATGCGTTACGTTCGGATCGTTCTTTACTTTGATCTCAATAGTATTGTTTGCTTTATTGATCACTGCAATAGAAACAGGTGTTGCCAAAGAGCCCAGCGTTAAAAAGTATGGATAATACGGCTGGGACATAGATCCTTCATCGCTCAATAAAGGATTTAATGTAGAAGACTGTAAAATATTCTTTACAGAGGTTGGGCTGCTATTATAGATCACAGCATCTTGCACCAAACGAATGCCATGACTGTAATCCATATAAGTATCTGCATGCACATTGCTTAATGGTTGAATTGGATTACCGACAGAAGTGTGCCAGCCATAAATAACAACACGGTTAGCTGTAGAATAAATTAAATTGGAAATAACCACATCTTTTTTATCACCCCCGGTTAATGTCCCTAATGAATTTGTATAAGTTGCTCTTTGTACACAAACAGAACCATTGTGTTGCGCAAAAGCCTGAACCGTTGTCATGGTTCCGCTTGCCGGAATTGGCATTGGCGGTAATTTTAAAGCGGCTTGCGCGTAAATATCGTTTACCATTTTACGTGTTGGTAAAGTACAACCAATACTATCCGCGATTTTTTTTGCTACCATGGGCGACATAGGACATAAAAAATAATCCGTATCGTGGCCAATAGCAATGTAATCAGGAATTACATAATAGGTAACACTTTGCGTAACACTGCTAATAACTGCAGTAGAAGTTACCGGCGTTAACGCGCGCAAAAAATTTGGTACGTTCCCGCTAATAAATTCGTTGTAAATTAAATTTTCGCGGGCGGTAAAACTTAAAGGCAAAATGGCAGCCGTAAATTGGCTGCCACTCATTGCTGTAATTAAACGTGTTGGTATATTTAAAGTTTGTGCTTTAAACGTTATTGAAAAAAGAGTTATCCATATAAAGAGATAGATCTTTTTCATTTGTATTATTTTGCCATTGCATTTAATTGTTCCTGGCTTACACCTGTTGAAGAGTAACCTCCATCGTGAAACAAATTCTGCATAGTAACCATTTTAGTAAGATCGCTAAAAAGAGCAACGCAGAAATTAGCACAATCTTCAGCACTTGCATTACCAAGTGGTGATTGTAATTGTGCGAAATCATAAAAATCCATAAAGCCTTTAATGCTTGTTCCTGCTTTTGTTTTTGTAGGAGATTGTGAAACAGTATTTATTCTTACATTCTTTTTTATACCATAATGGTAACCGAAGCTACGGCCAATACTCTCAAGCATTGCTTTAATATCAGACATATCAGTATAAAATGGAAATGCACGCTGAGCACCCATGTAAGTAAGCGCTACAACAGAGCCCCAATCATTAATAGCATCTAATTTATATGCAACGGCAAGCATTTTATGAAAAGAAAGCGCAGAAATATCAGCACCTTTTTGGTAATAATCGTAATTCAATTCTGTATAAGGAATGTCTTTACGCATATTAACGCTCATACCAATTGAATGTAAAACAAAATCAATTTTACCACCTAAATGAGCCATTGCTTCGGTATATAATTTTTCAATTTCCTCAACGTTTGTAGCATCTGCCGGAATAACTTTGGAATTAGTTGCAGCCGCTAGTTTATTTATTTCGCCCATGCGCATTGCAATTGGCGCGTTTGTAAGTACAAATGTTGCTCCTTCTTCGTGTGCCTTAAGAGCCACTTGCCATGCGATTGAATTTTCATCTAAAGCACCGGTAATAATTCCGCGTTTTCCTTTTAATAAGTTGTAAGCCATATTGTGTTTTTTTAGTTGCGTAAATATACGATTTATGGCCTCATTGGAATAAAAAATAAGCCACAGATTTCACAAATTACACCGATTTAATTAATTATACTTGGTTGTTTTGTTATTTAATTGCTCAATTAGAAAAAATCTACGTTATCTGTACAATCCGTGGCAGATCATTCAAATAAAAAATGTTCTTTTCTTATCAAATAATTGGCTGATCCGTAGATCATCAGCATGTTTTTTTCCATACTATCGCTTTTAGCTTTGTATTGCTGCAAATAGTTTACAGGATCTAAGTTTTTGTATTTTCTTAAATACCGTTGATCATTACTTAGTGTTTTGTAATAATAAAAACCATTATTATCCACACAACCAATTTTATCATCAGCAGAAAAAACAACAAATGGATGCTTCTCTTTTAAAATATTTATTCCGAATGTGCTATTTGTATAAGTCGCACCAATAATACCCATCACCGTTGCAGGTATATCGGGCTGATAGGCTGGGGAAGAAATTGTATCCGCTTTAAATAAGTTTGGTTGATAAATTACAAAAGGCACATGATTATAGGCTAAGGGCATTTCATACGTGTGGCCCAATGATAAACCGTGATCTCCCAAAAACATAAACACCGTATTATTAAACCAAGGCTGTTTTTTTGCCATATCAATAAATCTTCCAATAGACCAATCTGCATATAAAGTACAATTGTCCTGTTCATTTTCTCCATTCGGTTTAAAAGGAATATCCTGTGGCACCTTCCAGGGCCCATGATCTGAGGCTGTCATCAAAACAGATAAAAAAGGTTTATCGATTTTTCTGGCAGAGGTTACTTCAATTAATTTATCAAATAATAAATGATCTGGAACGCCCAAAGTACTTTCTGATTGTGTGAAATTAAAATCGCATTGACTAATGGCATGTTCAAATTTATTGAACTTAAAAAAACCTTCCATGTTATCAAAATGTGGGTCGTGTGTAATGTAAAAATAAGTTTCATAGCCTTGTTCACTCAACAACGGACCAACACCACGAAATGGCTCTTTCACATAACTCATCATCGATCTCTCGGCGAGTATACTTGGAAAGCCGGTAGTTGTTGAGAATAAACCATTAAAAGTATGAATGCCCGAAGAGAAAAAATTATTAAAAAAAACAGATTGCCCAATAAGCTTATCTAAATTGGGTGTTAATTTTTTGCCATTGTAATAACCCATTTTAAAAACCGACATACTTTCCATAACAACAATTACAAAATTGTATTTTTTGTTGATGCTGTCTTTTATTATACGATCAATGTTTGGTTCAAAAGGGGGTTTTATTCCCAAATAATTTCGTGTAAAGGCAAGTTGCTCATTAATGTTTGTGGGAACTATATATGGTTTTTTCTTTTCGTTATAAATAATTGTTTTCCAAAAAGTAAAATTAGGATTTATCGCTACCTGGTTCACAAAGCCGTTTTGCGAAACAATAGCAAGGCCTTCGTGAAGCTCAGACCTGTCGGACGTGCGGCCCCTTGCACCAATTGTGACTAACGCCGAAAAAAAGATAAACGCAATTGCCGCGTAAATTATTTTTGTATCCTGTTCATTAATAATTTGCTCTTTAAATTTTTTATAAAAACGATTAGCAGTTTTTATAAAAACAAAAACAATTAAAAAGTATAACAACAAATAACCCCAATACGAAAAACTGCCAAAGATCATTCCTGCAACAAAGCCCGGATTCTCGCTCCACAGCAAGGCATTTTTATTTAAATGGTTTCCAAATTGATGGAAATAAGGAATGTTAGCAGCGCAAACAAAAAAGTAAATTAATTCTAAAATTAAAAAAGAATAAAACCCAAAACCATAAATAAATTTGATCTTGTGTTTTAAAAAATGACTAATAGAAAAAACAAGTGTTGGTAAAAAAGCGATCCAGCAAAACACAGCGGTGTCAAACTCCAGGCCCATTCTAAAGGCCATAACTTTTTCAAAGAAGGAAACATTTCCAACATCTGTTGACCGGTCAACGAAATAAAAGATCAAACGAATGAAGAAAAATAAAACAAGGTTTAATAAATAAAGCTTTATTAAAAATTTAATGTGCGCCGGAGTTTTTTCAACGATCCTTTTAAGCATTTAAAAGCTCTTTGGCGTTTTTTAAAGCAGACTGGGTTGGATTACCAGTGCTTAACATTTTCGCGATCTCGTTTATACGTTCGTCTTTGCTTAATTGTTTAATGTGCGAAACTGTTTTATCTGCTTCATCATTCTTGTACACAAATAAATGATGATCACCTTTACTGGCCATTTGCGGCAAGTGCGTAATGGTTACCACCTGCATGCTTTTACCCATCTTTAATAAAATGGTGCCGATCTTATCTGCCACATCGCCACTTACACCTGTATCTATCTCATCAAAAATAATG
>JBDSFC010000156.1:0-3799 GCA_039919745.1 Bacteroidia bacterium
CCTGAAAAAAACGCCAGGTGAAGCGTGAAATATCACCCGTTTCATTTAGGAAGTTTTTAAACACTGTTGGTTTCATGCTTTAGTTTTCATTTTTTTTAGCCAAAGAATTCCTGACCAGATTCCAAAACCAAAGGACAATATGATAAAATAGGGCAGATAATATTGAAGGTATTCGTGAAAATAAATTCCAATGGTAATTCCAGAACAAATCACAGAAGCTTTAATTATTCCTAATTCTGCATTCGACCAAATGGTTGATGTTTTTAAAAAATTCATAAAGTAAAAATAAGGCGCTATAAAGGACTCAGATATGATCGCACTCACAATTTTTACTGATTATTATCAGTTTATTAATTAAAAAAAAAGTATTGAAACTCTAAAACTGATTATTTGCAACTCAGAAGAATTGTATGAATGCCGCTAGATAAATTTAGTTATTTGGAAAACCTGAATTTATCCAATTTTGTATTGCATCAATCTCGCATTTTTGAATTTGCCCGCTGTTTTGTGGCATTGGAACATAACCTGGTAAATGTTGTATACTTCCTAAAAGTCGGTTATTAGAAATTGAGGACACTACGCCGCTATATGAGGAGAGATCAACACCGGCACTTGAATTACTTGCATTGTGACAACCAACACACCATAATTGCATAATATTTTTAATTCTTGCATCATATTTAAAGTTAACCGAATCACAAGATGAACAGTTGGATGTGTTGCGCGCTCCCATGTTGATCCATAATTTAATAATGTTTACATCTTTAGAACTAAGTTTCGGGTATGGATTTTGTGGCATTGATGGATTTTTTCCTTTAATAACAGAAAACAATTCACTTCGCATTGGATGTTTTGCAACAATGCCTTTCATTATCCCCTCGTAATTACTAAGATCAAAACCGGCGACTTTACTTGTAGAATTATGACAACCACTCATTGTACAATTTGAAATAAATATAGGGAGTACTTTTTCTTTAAAACAAGCATCCGGTCCAACTACATCTTTTGTGCATGCAGTTATTAATAATATAATACTTAATCCTAAACCAGGAATGATTTTCATTTTAAAATAAATTTAAAGAAAAATTCTTTAGTAATTGCTCTCTTAAAATCAAGAGTGAATTGCCATTACAGGTACTTTTGCAGCGAACGCCACTTTTTTGGTATTGGATTCAAAAAACAGGTTATAGAATGCCGAATGCTTTTTACTAATAATAGACACAAGATCAATACTCTCAAGTGCACAGAACTTTCTTACCCCACTTTGAATATCTTTTGCATTTATAGTTTCGATAGATTGATTTTTATCGGTTATTTTTATTGTATTCATAGCAGAAGATGGGAATTCATCCTCGGTTCTTACATGTAATATTTTAACTCTGCTCTTTGCATGAAGAATAAATTTTCTAAAATCCGATAGTGAAGATCTTTGTAATTTTTCACTGTTATCAACTGTTAGCAATACCTTTGATAAACGATGCGTTTTGTAATTTGATGGTACAATAATTACGGGGCACTCTATTTTGCCTGCAATATTTACACCGGTACTCCCGTAAAGAAATTTTGAAATTTTGTCCTTAGCTGCCAACCCCATTACAGCCGCTTCAACCTGATGTGCTTTTGTGAAATTTTCTACTTCAGCCTTCATTCCTCCAAAAGTTGTAAAGTAGTCGATCTTAATTTTTGGGAATTGTTTTTGCAATTGTTCCATTAATTTTTTGGTTTTTTGATGGCTTGAAGTTTTTTGAGAACTGTAAGTGATACCATAAAGCCCAACATTAGAATGAATGATTGGCGCTTCAAATAAATTAAATAGCGTTAGCTTGCATTGCAGTTTCTCTGCTAAAAACGCGGCGTATCTGCAAGCGTTAACAGATGATGGGGAAAAGTCGGTTGCGGCAATAATTGTTTTCATGACATTTGTTTTAACTATTAAAAAAATAAAGCCCAATCCTGGAAGAAAGACCGGGCTTTAGGAATACTGCTTATTAAGCTACTGTAATTTCCTTTTTTGGAAGAACTTTTGTTTCTTCTTTTTTGGGAACGCTTAATTTCAATATCCCATCATTATATTTGGCATCAATTTTATCTGCATTTACATTTTCAGGCAAGGTAAAAGAACGTGAGAAAGAATTATAAGAAAATTCTTTTCTTGTAAATCGTTTATTCTCTTCATTCTTTTCTTCCTCTTTTTCGGCATTAATAGTAAGTATGTTGTTTTCAACATTTACTTTAAAAGCATCTTTTTTGAAACCGGGTGCCGCAAATTCTAAACTAAATTCTTTAGGGCTTTCTTTAATGTTTACCGCTGGTAGCGATTGACCGAATTCTTTCTCCAGCCAGTTTTTTCCAAAGAATTTAGCGTTGTCGAAAATGTCCGCGAATAATGTCGGAACAAAATTCTCATTCTTGTTTTTATTATTCATTTTTTAATTTTTTAGAATTAAACTTTATTTATCATTATAAAATTAGAGTGTTATTTCCTCGAATAAAATGAGTCCGCTCAATCTTAATACTGATGTTTATCAGTTCCTATTATGCTACTTTGCTTAAAGCTTCTCCTTGTTTATTTTGTTGTTCCAGTGTCCAGGCATCTGTTAAAGTGGTTTCAAGCCATACCTTTCCCGATTTTCTAAATATTTGAACGCTTAGGCCATAAACATCTTCGAATCTTTGTTCCAGTTCGGTAACAGTCAGTCCGGGAGTAATTGCGATCTCGCCTTTATTATGTATAGTTCTGCACTCCTGCAAAGTTTTGCTATTATGTTTGACAAGGTTCTTTGGAGAACCACCACCACTTTTATGCGGCTTTGAGAAGAATTCTATTTTGAGGTACGGAAATAGAGTATTAAACTCTTCCTGGATAGCAAAAATTTTCCGGTTGTCATTAATGGTTATTTTCATTTTATATTACTTATTTATCTTATTTTACCGAATAAAAAACCTAATACTGCTGCGAATAATACAGCTATTGTTGTAGTGTCCATTTTGCCAACATATGAAAGCACTATTCCACCAATTAATATTACAAAGATCAAAATGGCTTCTAATGTATTTTTATACATATTGGGTACTGCATATACATCTGTGTAACCCTTGACGATAGTTTTTAAAAAACTTTCTTTTTTATAGGTTTTTTTTGTGTTGCCTAATAATGCAGAAAGCTCTTCTTCACTTATTTGACCATTAATTATTTTTTCCTTTATTAATTTTGTATCCATTTTTATTTTTATTATTCGTGCAAAGCCAGCAATGGAACATTCGTGTGAAATGCCATACGTTTTGTATTTGGTTCCTGGAAAATGTTTTTAAGAATGGTATGTTTTCTTGGGATCATTACGATCATATCCATTTTATTTTCTGAAACAAAATCATTGATCCCGTTTACAATGTTTTCATCCCGGATATAATGAAGGGAATGGTCAACATCTGTCAGCGAATCTTCCAGTTGAATAAAATCTGCAACCGCTTCTTTTATGGTTGGCACAAGTTTTTTTTCACGAAGCACATTAAGAACATAAATATGCGATTTAAATAAATTTACTATCTCTTTTAATGGTTGTAGAATTGATTTATTTTCAGTTTCCAAATAATCACAGGCAAAGGCTATTTTTTTAGGTAGTACAAATTTTGTTTTTTGACTGATAGCTAAAACAGGGCAGTTGGAGTTCCTAATCAGCGAAGTTGTAATACTTCCAAGTAATTTTTCGGAAACGTAGCCAGCGCCGTGCATTCCCATTACAATAAGATCGATTTTATTCTCTTTGCTAAATAAATTTATTTCGTCTATAGCAAAACC
>JBDSFC010000411.1:0-4413 GCA_039919745.1 Bacteroidia bacterium
ACTATCGACCTCGATCCCGGTTTACCCAGTTATACCGTTACCTCTGCAGGAGGTTACGACCTTTTTATTTCAAAATTAGACCCATTGGGTGATCTTATATGGACAAAAACATCCGGTGGCTTGTCAACAGACGCAGTAATGAATCTTGTTTTAGATGCTTCTTCAAACGTATATTCGATCGGCAATTTTAGCGGTACGGTTGATTTTGATCCATCATCAGCAGTAACAACTTTAACATCCAATACCTCGGGATCCAGCGATATATTTATTTCAAAATTCGATTCGAACGGAAATTTTAAATGGGCTAAGAATTTTGGCGGCACATCTATTAATCTTCCGTATTCAATTGCAATAGATAATGATCAGAACGTTTATAGCACGGGTTTTTATATTGGTGTTACAGATTTTGACCCTGCCAACTCAAATGCAATTTATGGAACATATGGAAATTGCGACGCTTTTCTTTTAAAATTAGATTCTACAGGGAACTACGTTTGGGTAAAACATTTTGGAGGAAATGGTGTTTCAGCTTTTGGAAAGTGTTTAGTGACCGATGCATCAAATAATATATACCTTACTGGTTATCACAACGGAACATCTGATCTTGATCCAAGCCCCACAAGCTCTTATAGTTTAACTTCTGCGGGTGGAGCAGATCTTTTTATTACAAAATTAAATTCTTCCGGTAACTTTATCTGGGCGCATCAAATTGGCGGACCTGAAGACGATATTGGTATGGATACAAAAATAGATGCTGCGGGAAGTTTATATACTACAGGTTACTTTTCATCAACTGTAGATTTTGATCAGACCTCTTCAGTTTTTAACATTATAAGTAGTGGAGAAAATGATGCTTTCATTCATAAAATGAATCAGCTTGGCTTAAGCGTAAAAGAAAATAGCTATTTAAACAATGTATCTCTTTATCCAAACCCAACAAGTAATTATTTAAATATAAATTTAGATGAAGAAGTTTTTAAAAAATTAAACCCTTCTTCAGGTTTAGAAGTTTACAACTCTTTAGGCGTTCTGGTATTAAAGGAACCGCTTGATGGGCCTTATACGCAAGTAAATATAAAAAAACTTTCTCCCGGCATATTTATTCTAAAAATAACAGATGATAACAAACTCATCTATACCCACAAAATAATAAAAGAGTAATTATTTTCTTATAAAAGAAAAAAGGCTAATTATCAAATTAGCCTTTTTTAAATTATAATTATTTGCTGGATGTAGTCTCATACCCTTTTGTACTATGCTCTTTATTATGTTTTGCTGTTTTTAAATGATGGCTATTGTGCGCAAAACTGTTTTTCTTGTGATGATCTACGTGTGGATTTTTAAATTTTCCGCTTGAACCATCTACTGTACCTACTTTTGTTGACTGATTGGGATGTTTAGGGGTTTTTACAGGATCCTGAAAAAAAACTAAATGATTAAAATTATTTTTTGGTGTATTTGTAGCCGGAGCTGATTGTAATGTATTTGTTGTATTTGACTGATTGGGAGTATTTAAATTAGTATTTACTGGTTGCTGATTAATATTATTAGGAGTAGTAATAAAACTGCTATTTGGTGCAATTACAGTATTTGTATTTATCTCTGTTGATTGGCCATAATTAACCCCATTAAATTGCTCTGCGGGTTGTTCAGGATGCCCTGGCACAGTATTGGTTGCACCATTTGTATATGAAAAGCCCGGGCTTTGCGCTTCTGTATTTTTAACTAAAAAGCTAAATGTAAATATGAGGATGATAGTTTTCATGATATCTGGTTTTAATGATAATGACCAATTTTTAAATAGATACAATCAATTTTTATACCTACTAGTTTAAATAGCAAATAAGAATGTTTTGAAAGGTATTTAAAATTAAATGAAGAGTTTTTTCCTGACTATGAGGAATGAAGGTGAATTTTAAACTATTCTTCTTGCTTTTTTTATGTTCTCGTAAGCTTCCTGGATCTTTTGGAATTTTTCTTTCGCGCCCTTTTGATATTCTTCACCCATGTGAATTACTTTATCAGGATGATACCGTATAGCCATCTGGCGATAGGCTTTTTTAATTTCTTCTTCGGTTGCAGTTGGTTCAATGCCCAAAACATGATAATCTGAATTCACATCACGGTAGAACATGTTCTTAATGCTTTCAAAATCACTTGAGGGAATTTCTAATAAGCCGGCAATTCTTTTTAATACATTTATTTCAGTATCGGCAACATGTCCATCACTTTTTGCGATTCCAAATAAATAATGAAGCAGCTGGATACGTACTTCTATTTGCATACGCAGATTAATGTCCTGGCAGATCTGATCCAGTGGAATTTGCGGTGCATCTAAAAACTGTTTTAATATCTGTAAATGCTGGCTGCTATATTGGGGGCCGAATTGCTGCGCAAAAAAAGCTTTAATATATTCTAACTCTACTTTTAAAGGCCTGCCATCTGCTTTCATAACGGCCGCCGAAAGGGCCATAAGCATGGTTGCGAAATCTTCGTGGCTGCGTGAGGCTTGTTGCTTATAATAATCAAAAATATCTCCTCCACTACCGCCCTTAACACTAATAACCTTAAAATTATCAATTACTGAACCAATTACAAAACCAATAATAGCTCCAAGAACATTCCTGAGAAGAAAGAAACCAACAGCGGCACCAATGAATTTAAACACGTTTGTAAACCTAAATTATTAGGATACAAATATACAGTTTTGGCACTATATAAACTTCTTAATCTTCTATCTGGAAAACCCTTTTTAAATAACTTACCAGGGTCTCTATTTTGGCAGGCTTTTCAATATGATCAAAAGCCCCGTCGCGTAAAGTATTGTATTTTATATCTTCGGTTAAAGTAGTAGAATAAATAATAACGGGTACTTCTGCAATGTGAGCTATCTTTTTAAGCTCTATCAAACATTCGCAGCCATTCATTACCTGCATATTAAGATCCAGGAAAATAAAATCGGGAACGCGTTCAGCTGATTTTAATTGTTTAATGGCATCTATACCGCTATATGCATAACCGGCTTCTATATTTTTATCTATAGTACTAAGCGCTATACTAAAAATATTCCTGTCATCTTCATCGTCATCAATTAAGAAACAATAAATATTTTTTTTCATAAAAAGTGGTTCGTTTTATTTTTATCAATTTAAAGCAAATTAATAGCCCGGCTACTTTGCCTGATTGAGTAACATTCAATAATGTTTATTGTTTAAATTGAGGTGTAGAAAATGCTCTACACACAATACCGAAAATTTTTATACTTTAACTTCTTTCCACTTACCTTTTTTAAAATAGTACCAGGCTACTAAAGCTATAGCAGTTTCCGTAACGGGAATGGCAATGAACGCCCCTGTTTCGTTTAAGTGAAGTCCTTTGGATAAAAAATAAGCAAACGGAATTTGAAACACCCAAAAGCAAACGAAATTTATGATCGTTGGTGTCCTGGTATCCCCCGCTCCATTTAATGCCTGCGTCATTACCATACCAATGCCATAAAAAATATAACCCGTACCAATAATTTTTAAAGCACTGGCGCCAAATGCAACTACTTTTTCGTCTTGCGTAAATAAGCGAATGATAGGATCAGAAAAGAAAACAAATAAAATAGTTACAAAGCTCATAAATATAATATTGTACTTTGCCGTTAGTAACACACTTTGTTGTGCCCTTTCTATTTGTTTGGCACCAAGATTTTGTCCGACCAGAGTAGCTGCGGCGTTACTTAAACCCCACGCCGGTAAAATAAAAAATACAACATTCCGTATAGCTATCTGGTAACCGGCCGATGCTGTGGTGCCACCGGTTTCTGCAACTATCCTTGCCATTACTATCCAACTGCCACTTGCAATAATAAATTGAAAAGTAGCAGGCCACGCAACAGTAATAATAGATCGCATAATGGCGCTATCCCATTTAAAATGATAACGATGGAATTTTATTGTACCGCTGCCTTTAAATAAGTGATAACATTGATAAAAAACTCCTGTGCTTCTACCTATAACGGTTGCTATTGCCGCACCTTTTAACCCAAAGTAATGAATAAAAATAGGGCACAAAATAATATTAATGATACTGGCAATCCATAAACTCTTCATTGCCATCGCAGCATTACCAGCTCCCCTGAAAATGCCGTTGATCAAAAATAAAAGCATAATGAACAAACTACCACCCAACATAATGCGTGTAAATACCGTTCCCTGTTCAACCACTTCTTTACTTGCGCCCATTAGCGTTAATATTTCTCCGGCGAATATCACACCACTAACACTTAATATTAAAGTAGTAATAAGTGCAATAATAAGTGATTGTGCTCCCGCATGCGCTGCAGCTTCCGGATTTTTTTCGCCAATGCGTCGTGCAACAATGGCTGTTGCTCCTGTACTTAAACCAATAGCAATTGAATAAATAATG
>JBDSFC010000166.1:0-3755 GCA_039919745.1 Bacteroidia bacterium
AAGATCTTCCTGCTTTTTCATCTTTAAATTTAGTCTCATAAACATCCAATCCACCCATGCCATCGTGTCCGTTTGATGAATAATATAAAAGATTATTAGCGGCAATAAAAGGAAAAACTTCTGTGCCTGCAGTATTTACTTTAACACCGAGGTTAACCGGGGTTCCCCAAATGCCATTATCTTTTTTAGAATAGTAAATATCCATTCCGCCAAAACCACCTTCCATATCAGATGCAAAAAATAAATAATTTCCATCAGATGAAAGTGAAGGGTGAGCGCAATTATGATTGTTATTATTAAAAGGTAGATCAGTTACATGATCAAATCCATTAGCGTTTAAACCTGCTTCATAAATTTTTAATTTATAAGTGTTCTCACTACTAAGAGAACCTTTGTTTGCAGTATTTCTTGTAAAATAAACAGTATTGTAATCTTTGCTAAAGCAAATAGGGCCATCATTGTATTTAGAACTAAGGTCGCCCATAAAAACTTTCGGAGCTAAGTATACACCGCTACCTGCGTTTTCTGAAGTATATATTTTTGTATAACTGTCGCTTGTCCAACCATGTTTTTTATTTATCCATTGTGTTTTATTTCTTGAAGAAGCAAAAACAACAGCATCCTGGTATTTTACAGCAGAAAAATCATTTTGTGGGGAATTAAACGAAGCTAGTTCAACTTTATAAGCATCTGCATTCTTTACATACGATTTTGCTTTTTCAATTGATGATGCTAATTCTTTTCCGCGCGCATCTGAACCATATTGTTCAAAGTATGTTTTTGCGCTTTCTTTTTGACCACTTTGCATTAATGCCTGACCGTAATATAATTTGTGGATCGGTTCTTCGTGCCCTGATTTTATTAATTTGCCATAACACAATAACTCCCCATTGGCGTTGTTGGTTAAACGGTAACAATCTCCCAGGTTAGAAAGAATTATTTTATTAGCACTATCTTTTTTTAATGCTTTTTGATAATACGGAATTGCTTGTGAGTAAGCTTTTGTTGTATAAAATTTATTTGCCTTTTTTAAAGCAGCCGTTTGTGCATTTGAATAAATAGCAAAACAAATGATAACGGTTAATAAAATATATTTGAAATTATTTTTCATAAAAATTTAATTGTAAAAAATTAAAAATAACGCGGTGTAACTACTTTTTTGCCTTTGAAAGAGAATAAATAATTTATCCCTATCTCGTGCGAACCTTGAGAATATTTTTGAATAGCGTTAATACCATAATCATAAGAATAGCTAACTAAAAATTGTGGATTAATTTGCACGCCAACTATTGCCGCAACAGCCGCATTGCTTCTGTATGAAACGCCTGCCCAGATCATTTCTTTAATAAAAAAGTTTGCTGATAGGTCATACTGTAATGGTGCATTTTGAACCGCTTTAACCATTGCCTGTCCTTTTAATTTAAGATCGCTGGTTAATGTAAACACGTTACCAATTGTATAATAAAATGTAAATTGACTTGGGCTTATTTTTGTAGCCTGAATGCCTGCAACACCACTTGCATTAAACACCATTCTGTCATCTATCATTCTTGGAATAGAGATACCTGTATAAAAAGTTTTGGTATTAAAATAAATACCGGCACCAAAATTCGGCGAAATTAAATTCGGCGAATTTTGTGCTAACTGCGGATCAGTTGTTCCATCATCGTTTGTTTTTAAACTTGCAAACTTACTTTGTTGCATGTGTACACCACCTTGCAAACCAAAAGCTAAATGACCTTTATCACCGGTTTTAACTCTATATGCATAACTTAAGTAAACCAGGTTTCTGTTTAATACACCGATCTTTTCGTTCAATACACTTAAACCTAAACCCATTTTATTTTGTAATAACGGGCCGTGTAATGAAAACGAAGTTGTTACAGGTCTGCCGGGAAAATTAACCCATTGCTGACGGTGTAATAACGTAGCGCTCATTGCCTCTTTACTTCCTGCATATGCAGGATTAATAAACATTTCGTTAAACATGTATTGCGTGAAAAGAGCATCGTATTGCGCTTTACCCGAAGTAACGATCATAAAGAGGATCGCTACAATTGCTATTTTTTTTGTTTTTTTCATAAGATGTTTCTCTAAATATTTTTATAATTAGTATTGAAGTATAACAAAGCCGTTTGTGTTTTTTATATCTCCGCCATTAAATTCGAGGATATAATAATAAGTTCCCGGAGGTAATTTGTCAGTTCCGATTGTACCATTCACGTTAGATGTTCCGTTCCAGGTATTATCGTAATTTGTTTTCTTATAAACTTTATTACCCCATCTGTTATAGATAGTAAGTGTATTGTCTACATCAACCGGTAACCCTTTTATTACAAACAGATCGTTCTTGCCATCACCGTTAGGAGAGAAACCTTCAGGGATAAAGAAATCTGTATTTGGAATTAAGAACACAGTTGGTACGTTATCAGATGCTTCGTTCCAGATATCATTACCATTTGCATCAGGATTATTTCCTGAGTTAGATGTATCAGCAACAGCAACACTTCCTGAACCAATTGCATTTCCATACGCGCTGTTTTTAAACACAGTGATCGTATCCGGATTTACATTGATGGTGAAAATAATTGTGTTTACTTCTCCTGGTGCCATTATGTTTGTACCTGCACCTAATAAGTTAATATCACTATTGCCGTTATATAAATTATTAGCAGTTAAGCTTCCTGTTGTTACAGGACCTGATTTCATTGTATAGGTAGCTGGATGTTTAATTGTGTTTTCAAATAAACTATCTTTTGCAGTAACATTTTTCAATGTATCGTTTCCTAAATTATGAACCGTGATGGTAAATGTAACATCGTATGTTTTGTCTCCTTGTTTTGGTCCAACGCTTGCTGTTTTAGTTAAACCAAAGAAAATATTCGGAGCGAACTGGATCGGTGTTGGAATATTATTATTGGTTGGATCAAGGTCAATATCCGGATCAGGATCAAGACCAACGTTTGATGAATCATTTACAAACACACTTGGGCTAGGACTTGCTAAACCAATAACCGAGTTATTGAAAGGACCAAAGAATCCATTTGTAAAGATCTTAACTCCAAACACAATAGTATCACTTTGACCAAGATTTAATGTACTGGTTAAAGGAATAGTTAATGATGTTTGTAAATTTCCGTCAAATGCAGGATCGATCGTTAAACTGCTTCCTGTAGATGTAATAACCGGGGCCGTTGTTAATGTGAATGTTGTTGGTAACGGGAACGTATTATTTAAATTCTCGGTTAACATTACATCGTTCAATGGTAACAAGCCATAATTTTTAACCACTACTTTATAAGTGATATCATAACTTCCATCTCCATTTAATGTAGGTGTGCTAACTGCTTTAGCAATACCTAATGAATTTACAGATAAACAGTTGATAGGAATTAAAATTAAAGTAGTGTCTTTGATACAACCATTAGCATCAAATATTCTTATTGTGTATGCAACAGTGCCCGTTGGATTTGCCAATGTATTTGTTACGATACCTGTTGTTGGAATACTTGTTGCAGTTACATAAGTTGCAGTTCCTGTATAGGTAGTTCCTGAAACATAATCGTAAGTTTCTGTACCATCAAAGTTCAATAATGTAATTGTTCCGTCATTATTAGTTACACTTCCTGAACATGTTGCAGGAGTTATAAAAGCAGTTACTGAAACATTCGTATGAATACCTACAGATACTATTGCAGTAGTTGAACAAGTGCTGCTTAGATCCGTTACAGTTACAGTATAAACACCAAACTGTA
>JBDSFC010000454.1:0-3964 GCA_039919745.1 Bacteroidia bacterium
CGCAACTTCCGCCCCCACCCTGGACCGCAATGGAATAAGTACCAGGGGGTAAACTCGTTATAAGCGATCCTGTGAATGCCGTTAAATTTAAAGTTGGATTGGTTATGCTTGTATATGTATACGTTATCTGGGCACTACTACCCGAAGCGTATACAGTAGCAGCCCCACTGGCTCCTCCAGGGCAAGTTGAAGCAGTAGCAATACCATTAATATAAACAGTTGATACCTTGATGGTATCTTTTGCAGTAAATGTACAACCCGAAGCAGAAACCATGGTTACAGTAAATACTTGTCCTGCAACTACTGGTTGAACAGTAACATTAGGCGCATTTGCAGCAGTTGGCGTATAAGTAACACCAACAGGGCCTGCCCATTGGTATGTAGCATAACCTAATGGAGCAACTATACTCGCGATATTAGAACCAAAACAGAAACTAACAGGGCCACCAATAGGGCCACCGTTTCCACCTAAACCACTACCAACTTGGTTACCACCACAACGTGCATCAAAATAAGCACAACCATGATGAGCACCACCATTACAGTCACCACTTGTAACTTTAATAGTAACACAGGTACCAATATATGGTGTAAGATCAATATATTTTACAGCCCAATTAGTCCACGAAACCAATGTAGTTGGATCTACTGTGTACCCTGGCACACCACTAGTACAGCCAGAACCCGAAGGTGTTAAACTCACTGATGAACATGGTAACTGAACACCTAGGCAATTGTATAGATCAACTTTAAAAAATGGCTGATCACAGCAAGCATGGCCTGAACCATCCCATGATCCTGCATAGGCAAATTGAAATAAAGTATTAGCAGCAGTTACAGGAAATGTTTGTTTGATTTGATTGATTAAAACTCCGGGATTTGTATCGCCCATGCGGATAACTCTATTTCCACCTAAAGGAGAATTAGGAAGAGAACCTAAGTATAACACACTCGCAATCGGCGTGGCCACAACCGAAAATTCAGGACTGCCATTGGCGCCATACGTTGGTGTCACACAAGCGCCGCCGTTTGGAAATCCATTACTACCACTGCCAATTGTCCAACCGGCTACGGCTGCGCCATTGTTTGGATAACTACCAACCGGTGTAGATTCAAAATCTTCATTCACACAAGGCGCAGAATTTACTGAGTTATTACCTCCAATTGGTTTATTGCCAATTGCATTTGGATCAACACCAATATTATATTTTTGATTAATGTATTCACGTTTTTTTAAATTCATTACATACATATACTCAGCTCCAAAAAAACCTCTTCCTAAAAGTTGTGCTTTTAGTGTGTTCTCATCAAAACCTTTTAAAGAATCTGCATAAAAATGAACGTAATTTTTAAATGAAGAGGCGTTACTATTCAAATATCCCTGGCTTTCAACAAAACCCTTTTTCACATCTGTTACAACTTCTCCTGAGGATTGTGCATTCGAAACGCTTTTATTTGTTTGTGCTTTAAGCGATAAACTTAATGCTGATAAAACAAATAATGCCAATTTTAAATTCTTCATGTATTTTCCAATTTTTAGTAAATTTAGATGATACTCAAAATAATGTGGTATTTCTTACTCATTTAAAAGGTGAGTTCCCTAATTTTAACGACTAATTGACCGTTTTTAACATTTAATCCTAGCATTTGTCCGATTTAGACCATAGAAAAAGCCAGCTAAAAAGCCGGCTCTAAAATTTTAGTTTTATACAATTTAATTATTTTCTGCCGCCAAACAAACGTAACAAGAATAAAAATAAATTAATAAAGTCAAGGTATAAAGTTAAAGCACCCATTACGGCATATTTACGACTTTCGGTAGAATCACCTGCTTGTTCGCCAATGTTCTTAATTTTTTGAACATCATAAGCAGTTAAACCTGTAAAGATAATTACACCTAAAATGCTAATGATATAATCCATTCCTGCGCTACGTGTAAACAAATTAATTAAAGAAGCTATAACAATACCTATTAAACCTATCATTAATAAACTTCCTAATTTAGTTAGATCTGTTTTAGTAGTGTAACCTGCAATGGCCATAACAGCAAATAACGCAGCCGTACTTAAAAATACTTTATAGATAGCGCCAATGTTGTATACAAAAAAGATAAAACTAAAACTGATACCATTTATTACCGAATAAGCAACAAACGTTGTTATTAAAACCGGTAACGACATTTTATTGATACCAAAGCTCATGGCCATAACAAAAAGTAATGGCGCAAACATAACAACATAAGCAAGCATACTTGGTTTAAAACCATAATCAGTCGGTTCTAAAAGTAACGCGGTTAATTGCGGAACATAAGCAAATAATATAGCAGAAAGTGTGGTTAAGATCATTGCCATGCTCATCCACGCAAAGGCGGAGCGCAATACTGTATTTTGGCTGGTTACAGTGCCACTTTGCATGTTTTCAATTGGGGTATTTCTAAAATTTGTTTCCATAGTTAAATTTTGAATTACAAATTTACTAAATAAAATAACAGAAAAAGGTTAAGATTGATTAAAAGTAAAGATCGCTGGTTTTTAAACGTAAAAACCTTAAAACGGCCAGCATTGCGCTAAATGCAGATATGATAACGCCAACTAAAATAATTGCAGAGAATACAATCAATAATAAATTCTCGTCCTGGAGTTGCAAAAGATCAGGAATAAAACGTGTACTAATGGCAAGTAAGCCCACTAATAAAACGCTGGCAACAATTCCGGCAATTATACCCTGGCGTACACCTTTAAAAATAAAAGGTTTACTAATAAAAGAACGCGTTGCACCAACCAGGTACATGGTCCTTATTAAAAAACGTTGTGAATAAATTGAAAGGCGAATAGTATTGTTGATTAAAGCAATAGCAACGATCAATAACGCGCCACTAAAAATGAGGATAAAAAAAGCAATGGCTCGCGTATTCTTATTTAAATTATTGATCATATCTTTTTGATAGACCACCTCTTTGACGTAATTTTTTTGCAACAATGTTTTTTCAATGATCTGTAAAGTATCTGTATTGGCATAATTCGCATTTAACTTTACTTCCAGTGAATTTAATAAGGGATTGCTACCTAAAAACGAAACAAAATCTTCTCCAAGATCCGCTTTTAATTTTTCCGCTGCTTGTTCTTTATTAATGAGGTTAACACTTTTAGCGTATTTTGAATTGCTTATTTCCTGTAGTAACCCATCTGTTTGCGCTGAACTGGCAGTATCTTTTAAATAGATCTGAAAGCCAACATTTTCTTTAAAATGTTTAGAGAGCTTATTGGCGTTTATTACCAAAAGGCCAAGCGCACCAAGCATAAAAAGCACTAAGGATAAACTGATGATAACAGTAATTCCGGAAGTACGCAGACGTTTTTTAGTTAGGTTATCGCTCACAACAATTAAATTATAAGCGAATTTATTTTTTTATTCAGCGCCAAAAGCCAAATACAAAAAGATTAATTAACACTATAGTGTTTGTTATGTGCATCAGGCTGTAATTTGCATGCCAGTGTAAAGCGCGTACACTAAAAATATTACACCTAAAACAATTCTATAAATACCAAAATGCTTAAAACCATATTTATTTAAAAAGGCAATAAACCCTTTAACAGCAAAGATCGCAACAACAAACGCTACTACAGCGCCAAACAACAATATCTTCAGATCTTCTGAATGAATATTATCTTTTTCTTTTAAAAGGTCATAGCCTGAGGCTGCAAACATGGTAGGAATAGCTAAAAGAAATGAGAATTCAGCCGCTTGTTTTCTATCGAACCCCGAAAAAACGCCACCAAAAATTGTTGCAGCTGCGCGTGAAACTCCCGGTATCATTGATACGCACTGAATCAACCCAATTTTTAAAGCATTGCCATAACTAATATCTTCCACATTTTTATATTCACTTTGTTTACGCTCGCTCCACTTATCCAATAGTATTAAAATAACGCCGCCAATTATTAAAGAGATACTTACAGTAAAT
>JBDSFC010000488.1:0-4693 GCA_039919745.1 Bacteroidia bacterium
AAACATTCTTATATCCGGTTACACCTTTATTATTTTTAGGAATATTATTGTTCATCTTAACTTACATCATGATCGAAAAACCTTTGGAATCGATGTATGGTTTTGGAACAGTAGTATTAGGATTGATATTTTATTTTATCACTAATAAAAAAGACGAAAATAAAGTCACTGAAGAAATACCTGCCGAAGTGCGGTCAACTTAAATGGCACTTACTTTTTGCATTTTATTTTGCATTAAGTTTAACAGCACGCGCCCAAACATCACCCTTTTTAGATAGTTTATTAAAAGCCGATCTGCCACAATTTGCCAATGTTTTAGAGAATCCAAACAAGTATAAGGTTCAGGTAATTTATTCGCGTATTAACCGCAATGAAAAGAACGAACCAACCTTCAGGGATTTTAAATTTCATGTCAACAAAAATTATTTTTACCCTGCAAGCACAGTTAAATTACCAATAGCAACCTTAGCTTTAATTAAATTGGAAGAGTTGAATGTTAAAGGACTTAACCGTTCTACCGCGATGATAACCGATAGTGCCTATTATTGCCAAAAAAAAATAAGAGTAGACAGCACTTCTGCGAGCCGTTATCCAACTATAGAGAATTATATTAAAAAAATGTTTTTAGTGAGCGATAATTATTCATGCGCACGTGTTTATGAATTTGTTGGGTATGATTATGCGCATAAAAAATTAAGTGAGATTGGTTTTAAGAATGTGCGCTTGTTCAATCGTTTAGATGGCTCTTGTCCTGGTGATACTGCAAAGGTAACGCCACCGGTTTGTTTTTTGAATGAAACAAGAGATACTATTTACAAACAACCCCTTACTTTATTTGAAGAAAAATTAACGCACCCAATTCCTAATTCAAAGGTAGGCACTTCGCATACAGATGGGCATGGCAAAAGAATTGCGGGACCGAAAGATTTTTCAACGCACAATTATTATACAGTTACAGACCTTCACACTTTAATGAAAAAAATTGTCTTTAATGAATTCTTTAAGGAAAAAGAACAATTGCCTATTAGCAATGATAACCGGAAATTTATGCTGAAGGAATTAGGAAAATATCCAAAAGAAAGCGATCATCCTAAATACGATAAAAAGATCTTTTACGACACGTATAAAAAATATTTTTTGTATGCCAGTGCTATAGCAACAGTTAAACAGGATAGTATCCGTATGTTTAATATCGTGGGCCGAGCCTATGGTTTTTTAATTGATTGTGCTTATATTATTGATTATAAAAATAAGGTCGAATACCTTTTAACAGCATCTATTTATGTGAATGAAAAAAATGTAGTTGGTAATGGTAAATATGAATATGATCTTATCGGGCTTCCATTTTTAAAAGACCTGAGCTGGAGTATTTATAATTTTGAACGCAAACGGCCAAAAGAAAATTTACCGGATCTGAGTGAGTTTAAGATGTTTGAAAGACAATGAACAAACTGAAAATCAATAAAAAATAAATTTCCTTTTTTGGGCGTGCCCCTTTGGGTCGCGCTTTACATTCCAATTTTTTTGTTCGTAACCTCACAAAAAAGATTTCCACTGCAATCGCTCACGCATGAATACGTAAAGAAGTATCGAAAATTGCGTGAGGGATTGTAGCGAAAAGCCCGCAGCAAAGCGAGGACTTGTAGCGTAAAGCCCGATCCAAAGGGACACGCCCAAATTAATATGTGATCTATAATGATTAAATTTTTTTGCTAGTTTTTTGTATGTTTGTAATACCATGTCGCAAAAGATCTGCACTGAATCTGATTTTAATGAGCTCTTCAATTTATATTACGAAGAGCTTTGTCGCATTGTTATGCCTGTTGTAAAAGACAAAGATGTAGCCGAGGATGTTGTACAGGACGTATTTGTAAAAATGTGGGTAAGGCGTGACGAATTGGAAGTTAATACTTCGTTTAAAGCATATTTGTACAAAGCTGTTGTTTTTAGGGCACTTGATCATTTACGTAAACAAAAAAACGTACACAAAGCCAATGATGAATTAAGAGTTATTTATCCGCAATCGCATAACAATGTTGATTCACAACTAGAAGAAAAGGAATTGACGGTTGCTATTAATGAAGGACTGGATAAAATGACGGAGAATATGCGGATGATCTTTCAATTAAGCAGGTTTAGCGGATTAAAGAACCGTGAAATTGCCGAGCAGTTAAACATTTCAATTAAAACAGTAGAAAGTAATATGGGAAAAGCATTAAAATTAATGCATGAGCATTTAAAACCTTTTTTAATAACAGGTGCTCATGTGGTAGTTTATTGGTTTTTATTTGGTTTTTTTAAATAAATGATAGGGTAGATGGATCTTGAAACGACATATAACAGAAATGACAACTGTAACACGTCTTATAAAAGATATACATCAAACAATTGGTAATTTAGTTTTAGATATAGCATGCAGGATTGGGAACTCATAGGTAAATACATTAGAGAAGAAGCTACTTCGGAAGAAAGAGAGCAACTTGAACAATGGTTAAAGGCCAATGATGAGAATGCTGCTTTATTTGCAGAAGTAAAAGCGGGTTGGCAAAATTCAGCAAAGATCAATGATCATTTAAAAATTGATAAAGTAAAAGCCTGGAACTCTATACAACAAAAAATAAAAGAAGAACAAAAAATTATACCTATTACCCGCAAGCCACCTGTTTACAATAAATGGATCTTAAGAGCTGCAGCCATTCTTGTTGTTACACTTTTTGTTACCTGGTATGGTTTGAAGCTTGGCAACAAACCGGAATTGATACTGGTGCAAACTACAAATGAAGCTAAAACAGTTGTATTACCGGATAATTCAACTATTATATTAAATGAAAATAGTACACTTATTTATCCTAAACAATTTGCCACAAACGAAAGAAAAGTTGATCTAATTGGTGAAGCTTTTTTTGATATTAAACGTGATCCGCAACACCCGTTCATTATTGAAAATAAAAATTTTAATATAAAAGTATTAGGAACTTCGTTTGATGTAATGGCTTACGAAAAAGATTCTGTTGCGATGGTAACGGTTGTTACGGGCACTGTTTCGTTTGTTGATAATAATGGTTATTCTGAACTGTTGCTAAAAGGGGATGTTGGTATTTTAAGTAAGAACAAACAACGTATTTATAGATCGATTAACAACGACCTTAACTTCATGGCATGGAAAACTAAAAAACTTGAGTTTGCGAATGCTTCTATTGCTGATGTTTGCGCTGCGTTAAAAAAATATTTTAACCACGAATTTATTATAAAAGATAAAGCGATCTTAAATTGCAAATTTACAGGCTCTTTTGAAGATCCTAAACTGGTTGAAGTGTTAACAGTATTGGAAAAAACATTGAATGTAAAGACTGTAATTAAGAAAAAAAATGTAGAAATTACAGGTACGGGATGCTAATCTGTATATGAAAATTTTTATTACCATTTTTGTCTTGATGCTATTCAATTCTTTTGCTATAGCCCAGGATGATCTATTGGATAAAAAAGTAAACCTAAATTCACAAAATAGTTCCATAGAAGAAATTTTAAAAGAACTCACCACACAAACCGGCGCGCATTTTTCTTTTGGTAATACGGTTGATGTTTCTCAAAAAGTAACTATTTCTGTTTCTGACTTATCATTAAAAGAAGCGTTGGACAAGGTCTTTGATCCTGGTAAAATTAAATGGGAATTAGTAGGTTCACAGATCGCATTATCGCCATCAAAAAAAACAGGATATAAAATTTCAGGAAGTATAAAAGACAGCACTAATAAAGAATCGGTTGAATTTGCAACCGTTTATTTAAAAGGTGAATCGTTTAATGCCACCACCGATTATAGAGGCCGTTTTAATTTTGGTTCTGTACCGCCGGGAAAATACATTCTTATTATAAATGCGTTTGGATATAAGCCAAACGAACAAGCGATCGAAATAACGGATCAATCAATAGAAGTTTCAACAGATCTTGTACAAGAAGCTATTACACTTTCTGAAACAATTGTTACTTCAGATAAAATTATTGAGAAAGCTTCCGTGAGCGAAATGGAAGTAAAGCACACGCAAATAGAATCGGTAAAAGGAATTTCGAACGATCCTATGAAGTCACTTACGGCATTGCCGGGAATACTTACCAAAGTAGATGTTTATGGTTCTTCTGAAATTCATGTAAGAGGCGGCGAGTCGTCTGAAAATCTTTTTTTAATTGATAATATAAAATTGCCATTGCCTTTTCATTTTAGTGGCCAATCTGTTTTTAATCCAGAAATGCTTGAGAAGGCTGAAGTACTAACGGGCGGTTACGCTGCTAATTATGGCAATGCCATGTCATCTGTTTTTAATTTAACCACAAAAAATGGAAATGCTGAACGTTGGAGTGGAAATGTTGATCTTAATACTTCTAATCCTTCTTATTTGATACAAGGCCCGCTCAAAAAGAACAAACTCGCTATTATTGTTGGACTGAGATCAATATTCAGCATTTTATCGCCTATTGAAAAAAAAGCAGATCTTACTTCAAAAACTACTTATACTCTTAATTACAAAACAAAAATAAATTTAACCACTTTAAATGTTAATGATTATAGTGATACCAGTTTTCAAAAGATCCTTCCTAAAGCAAATGCGCTCAGCAAGATCAACGCGCAAAATTTTCAGATACAAAGTGTTATTTCAGATAAAAGTTACAGCAAAACATCTTTCCTGCATTCAGGCTG
>JBDSFC010000507.1:0-3358 GCA_039919745.1 Bacteroidia bacterium
AAACATTCAGAAATAAGTTATGTAACAAAAAACAATGTGCGCCAGGTAAAATTAAAAGGCGAAGCATTTTTTGAAGTAGTGCATAATGAAAAACAACCTTTTGAAATTGTTATTAATGATATTATTATTAAAGATATTGGTACTGCCTTTAACGTAAAAGCTTTACCGGGCACAAATACAATAGAAGTAATCGTAGAAAGCGGTGAAGTGCAATTTTATACTTCTAACGATGTGGGTGTTAATCTTGTGAAAGGGCAAAAAGCTGTTTATAATATTACCGCTAAAGAATTTGTTAGAGGTGTATTAGATCCCGCTGAAAATGCTACAAGCTATCACTCAAAGGTTTTCAGATTTAATGAAACGCCACTGGATGATGTGATCAGGGAAATTAATAATGTGTATGATGCTAATATTGCTATTACTGATGATCAGGTGGCTGATAAAAAATTATCTGTTGTTTTTAATAATGAGCCAATTGAAGTTGTCATAAATATTATTGCAGAAACACTCGACCTTGAAATAGAGAAGAAAGACAGCTCTGTTATTCTTAAGAGTAAATCGAAAGTACAATAAATAGAACCATGTTCAGATCTATTTTTATTTTTAGTTTTATACTAGGTTGTTATAGCTTTTGCTTTTCAGCAATTCCACCTTTGGAAAGGGAAGTGACGTTAACGCTTAATAACGAACGTATAAGCGAAGGTTTAAATAAAATACAGGATCAAACAGGTCTCATCTTTTCTTATTCATCTTCTATCATAAATAATCTTCAACCGATCTCAATTAATATCAAGCAAAAAACGGTTCGTGAGGTACTGGCATTGTTGCTTCCTAATCATATTAGTTATAGAGCGAAGAATAATTACATTATTTTAAAAGAAAGGTCAGTTGAAAAAAATCCTAAAAAAACAGAGTTAAGTGGTTATGTTTACGATAAAACTACTGATAAAAAGATAGCCAATGTTACCATTTATGACAAGACAAGTTTACAATCCGTAACAACGGATGAGTATGGTTATTATTCCATTTCTATTCCTATTAAAAACCAAAGTATTATTGTAAATAAAGAAAATTACAGAGATACTGTACTTAAGCTCTCGGATTTAAAAAATAACCCGATCACCTTTATTAATCTTGATCCCGTAAATGATTCTTTAAGAGATCAGGATTCTGTTTTGTGGAAAAAGAAATTGCAGGATTTTAGTAACTATACCAATGACTTGTTTAAAAAATTTAAAGGTTATGTGAACACTTTAAATGTAAAAGATACTCTGTCGCGTAATTTTCAGATCTCATTGATTCCCTTTGTGGGAACGAATGGTTTATTGTCAGGTAACATTTATAATAAATATTCGGTTAATATTTTTGGCGGTTATTCGCGTGGCACAACTTTATTGGAAGTAGGTGGTTTTTTTAATGTGGATAGGGAAAATGTAAAAGGTGCGCAGATCGCCAGTTTTTTTAATGTAGTAGGTGATTCTGTAAAAGGCGCGCAGTTGACAGGTTTTTTTAACGTGACAGGTAAAAACATGAATGGTATCCAGGCAGCGGGTTTTGCAAATGTAAATTTAGGTAAAACAAAAGGTGTTCAATTAACAGGCTTTTTAAATTTCTGCAAGGATAGTCTTAAGGGTGTACAAGCTGTTGGTTATGTAAACTATGCGAAGAATGTTGAAGGTGTACAGGCAAGTGGTTTTATTAATTATTCAGCACGAACTTTAAAAGGCGTGCAGGTAACGGGTTTTGTAAATCACGCTAAAGAAGTAGATGGGATGCAACTTGCAGGATTTGTAAATCATGCGCATAAGGTAAATGGTTTTCAGGTTGCTGTTTTAAATATTTCCGATTCGTGTAATGGTTTACCAATTGGCGTGTTAAGTTTTGTAAAACATGGTTTGCACCAGGTAGAATTTTCGGGCGATGAACTTTTTTATGGAAATGTTTCTTTTCGAACAGGTGTAAATAAATTTTATAACATTGTAAGTATAGGTACCGATCTTAATTCTTCTAACCCTTTGTGGACCGTAGGCTATGGCCTTGGAACTTCTTTTAAAATTAAAAATAAATTGAGAAGCGATATTACTTTGAATAGCCATCATATCAGTAAAGGTAATTTTGCATTAACCACAAGCGAACAATACAAATTATACTGGGGACTTGAATATAAGTTCACTAAACGTTTTTCTGTTGCTGCCGGCCCTGTGTTTAATTTATACCTGAGTGATACCTATGATAAGGATTATAACTCTATTTATAATAAAATAGCTCCTTATTATATGTTCAATAATACTTCTTCAAACGGCTACAATCTAAAAGGTTGGGTTGGTGGCAAATTAGCACTTCGTTTTTTCTAAAATAATTCATTTTAAGGTAAGGGTACATTTCTTTTACATTGTCTTAATTCTATAAGACAATTATGAAGACCATTTTATTACTATTTTTTGCAACCCTCATTTTTATTTCATCGCGTCATGCGATAAAACAATTACTTGAAAAGTAAGTTCAGATATATGAAAAGAAGATTACTTACATACCTGTTAATTGCTTTAAGCTTATTTAATATCTGTAGAGGCCTGACACCTCCGCTAAAATTTGAATATGTTTTTTTGGATGTTTCGCGCCACCCTCTTTTTAATAAAAAAGAAAGTGGCCCGGAAACAATAATAAAAAGCAGGTCTTTGGATCTGCGCATTCAGCCAGCAAAGCAGGAGCAATCCTTACTATTTAAAATAATTAACTGGGATTGTAAATTAAAAATAAAGTTGAACAGAAATTTCAACATTATAGTTTGCTATAATTAAAATTTAAAAACCAGTAAGGGTAAACTTTTTTAAGATTGTCTTTACTATATAACAAAATAAAAAATCATGAGAACAATTAAATTTATTTTCCCTTTGGCCATTTGTATCCTTATTTCATTACAGGGATGTCGTAAAGGCAATGTTTGGGGCATTACCGGTAAAGGCAATAATGTAACAGAAACCCGTGATGCAAACGGTTATGACAAAATAGAACTAAAAACAGATGCCGATGTTCTGTATGCACAGGATTCGACTTATTATATAGAAGTGAATGGGCAAAAAAATATTTTGGATGTACTGGATACTAAGATCGATGGCAGTACTCTCATCATCGATCTTAGAAAAAATGTTTGGAAACATCATAAGATCACAGTAATTGTTCACTCACCGCAAATAAATTCTTTATCTATAAGCGGCAGTGGAGATATTAAAGTTCAGAATAATTTGAACACAACTAATATGAATTTAAATATCAGCGGATCGGGAAACATTTCAGTTCCTTCTTTAGTCGCGCAAACATTTGATGGGCATATCAGTGGTTCAGGTAATGTAACAGT
>JBDSFC010000521.1:0-5484 GCA_039919745.1 Bacteroidia bacterium
TAACATTACAGATGCGATCATAAAATTAACCGAATTTAATTTTGGTGCTATTACTGTTGTTAAAAAAGACGGAAGTATTAAAGGTGTATTTACTGATGGTTCTTTAAGGAAATTATTAGGCGAAAAAGGCCGCGATATTTTATCTAAAAAATTAAGCGATCTTGAATACCGCGAACCAATTACAATTGACGGAAATGTTTTATTAAATGAAGCCAATCTTTTATTTAAGAAAACAAATGTAGATACCATTGTTGTTACGGACGGCGGCAAACCGGTTGGTATGCTGGACATCCAGGACTTAAAATCTTAATCTCAAAAACTTTAAGCCCTTTAACCGGGGCTTTTTTTATGAAAGAAATTGAAAACGCATATTTAAATATTGGTGGAAAATTTATTACACCAATAGCCGAGATCAGAAATAAATTAAGCAACATCAAAGCTATTATTTTTGATTGGGATGGTGTGTTTAATAACGGTCAAAAACTGGATGGCGGCAGCAGTAATTTTAGTGAAGTAGATAGCATGGGTACTAATTTGTTACGCTATTCTCATTTTATGAAAAACGGCAAATTGCCTATAACAGCCATTATCAGTGGTGAAAAGAACGAAACGGCTTTTTATTTTAGCAAACGTGAATGTTTTCATTATTCGTATTTTAAAGTGGCGCATAAAATAGACGCTTTAAAATCCATTTGTGAAAAAGAAAACATTAAACCAAGCGAGGTTGCTTTTTTCTTTGACGATGTTTTAGATCTTTCTATAGCTGAGGTTTGTGGCGTACGCATTTTAGTAAATCAAAAAGCCAATCCTTTATTTGTAGATTATTGTATTAAAAATAAACTGGTAGATTATTTAACTGCTGCGCCAGGTGGATCTTTTGCGGTGCGTGAGGCAACTGAACTTTTAATTGGCTTAAATGATAATTATGATGCTGTAATTACAGAGCGTAAAAATTATTCAGAAGATTATGTTGTTTATATCAAGAACAGGAAAGAAATAAAAACAAAATTCTTTACAGTAGTAGATAAAAAAATCGAAACTGTAGAAATTTAAATCATCCTTATCGTTCTGATGCAGAAAGTGTCTTATCAAATAAATATCAGTGAAAATCAGCTTGATCAGTGTTATCTGTGTTCTATTGCCTGATGTATTAGCTTAATTCAAACTGCATTTTACTGAGCTTGTGATACAAACCATTTTCGTTTTGAATTAATTGTTGGTGTGGCCCGATCTCTTGTACAGCACCGTTTTGAAGTACAACGATCTTATCGGCATTTCTTATGGTTGCTAACCTGTGTGCAATAACAATGCTTGTGCGGCCAACCATTAATTTATCCAATGCTTCCTGCACCAAATGTTCGCTTTCACTATCTAAACTACTGGTAGCTTCATCTAAAATTAAAATGCTTGGATCTTTTAAAACTGCGCGTGCAATAGCAATACGCTGTCTTTGTCCACCGCTAAGCTGTATACCTCTTTCGCCAACCAGTGTTGCAAATTTATCAGGAAACGATTCAATAAAATTATAGGCGTTGGCTTTGCGTGCTGCTTCTTCTATTTCAGCATCTGTTGCGTTGGGTTTGCCATAAGCAATATTATCTTTTATAGTGCCGGCAAATAAAATCACATCCTGTGGTACAAGTGCAATTTTCTTTCTTAGTTCAGTAAGCGACATTGAGCGCGAATCAACACCGTCAATCACAATGCTTCCTCCTGTTGGATCATAAAAACGTAGTATCAAAGAAGCAATAGTTGTTTTACCCGAACCGCTGGAACCGACAAGGGCAACAGTTTGTCCGGCTTCTGCCTTAAAGGATATATCCTGCAATACTTTAAAATCAGGACGTGAAGGATAATTAAAAATTACGTTATTAAATTCTATTTCGCCTTTTGTGTGTTTAGCAGCAATATTATCTTTTAAAAATTCAATGTTCTCAATATCGCCGTCAATTAATTCAAACACCCTGTCGGTAGCGCCCAATGCGCGTTGTATAGATGCTATCTGTTCAGGCAATCCACCTAAAGAGCCGGCAACAAATAATGATAACATCATAAAAGTTCCAAAATCTTCAGCAGTAATTGTTCCATCTACTTTTAAAGCAAACAACATTTGCCATAAAATAAAAAAGATAGATCCAAAAACAAACACCATTACAAACGAAAAGAACAGGCCTCTGAAAATGCCATATTTTAAACCGAATTCGCGAATAGTGTTAGACACTTTATCGTATTTATTTATTTCATATTCTTCGTTGGTAAATGTTTTTACATTGGTAATACCGGTTAGGGCTTCGCCAACAATCACATTTGATTCTGCAATTTTTTCCTGGTAGGTTTTAGAAAATTTCCTGATCTGTTTTGAAAATAAGATCGCCGCAACGGTTAATGGCGGAATAATAAGAAGGAACCATTTTGTAATTGCCCATTCAGTAGTACAAATTAAAAGTGTTAAGCCTCCAATACCAACAATGGTTTGGCGTATTAATTCTGCAATATTTATTGTAAACGCATCAGAAATAACGGTAATGTCTGTAGCCATTCTACTACTCAACTCTGCCACCTGGTTCTTCGAAAAAAAGCTCATTGGCATTTGTATCAAACGCTTAAATGTATCTTGCCTAAGGGCTTTTAAAACGTTTTCGGTTACCTGTGCAAATAAATAAACGCGGCCAAAAGAAAAGGCGGCCTGTACAAGTAAAATAACCAATAAAACAAGGCCAATCTGCATTAATTCGCCACGCACTTGCTCTGCCGGTTTTGTATTTTCGGCCAAATAACCAAGCATTTGCCCCGATTTCATAGGAAAAATAAGGCCTACGCCAGCGCTGCCAACTAAAAATATCATACCAAGTATAAATTTCCACTTATGTTTGCCTAAATAGCCAAAAAGACGCATAGAGCGCTTAAGGTTTGCTAAGCTCAGCTTTGATTTTGGTAACTCGTCTGCATCAGTATTGGTGGGGCCACCGCCCCTGCGTTGTTGCTTTGCCATAGGAAGCGTAAAATTAATGCATAAAATGGCTTATCTTGTCATTAAATTGTAATTTTGCGACATAAAAACGGTTAAATTTTAAATAAAGTTTGCCGAAACAAAAATTACCTCTATATTTGCAATCCATTTTTAAAAGTAAATAACATTAAATATTTAATATCATGAAAAGGACCTTTCAACCATCGCAACGTAAAAGAAAAAATAAACATGGATTCAGAGAGCGTATGGCATCAGCAAACGGTCGCCGTGTGTTAGCAGCAAGACGTTCACGTGGACGTAAAAAACTAACTGTTAGCAGCGAAAAGACCCATAAATAAACTAATTTTTCTTCAAATATTTGAAAAAGCCGTTTTGTATAAGCAAAATGGCTTTTTTGTTTCTAAAAGTGGCTGGCAAAGCCTATAAAAACAGCTTAAGCCGAAGCATTTATTGTTAATAAATTTTGTAGATCAAACAAAAAACCTATATTTGCAGTCCTTTTTAAAAAGAGGTATGGGTAAGAGTGAGTATGTAATACAGTTTGGAGGGTTGCCCGTTGGTTTACACGAATTTGAGTTTGATGTAAACGATAAGTTCTTTAGTAAGATTGAAGATAGTGAAGTACAAAGTGGCGATATACACGTTACAGCAACACTTACAAAACAAAACCATTTATTGCAAATGGATTTTGAATTTGAAGGAACTGTAAAAGTAGATTGCGACAGGTGTTTAAAAGGATTTGATTTTCCGATTGATGGAGAAGAAAAACTGGTGATTAAATACGGTAATCCCGAAGAAAGCAATGACGAGATCTTAGTTATTGAAGAAGGGGATGAACAATTTGATATTTCGCACTATTTATATGAGTATATTATTTTAGCTATACCTGCGCGCCTTGTACCATGCGAACTTGATGAAGAAGAGTTTAAATGCGATTACGAAACAAAAGATAAGCTGGATAGTATTATAACTTCCGATTCAGATGAAACGGAAAATAAAAACAACCCGTTATGGGAACAATTGAATAAATTAAAAAAGATTAATAAAAATTAAAGTTAGAAACCATGCCAAATCCAAAACGAAAACTATCCCGTTCACGTAGAGACTCACGTCGTGCAACATACAAAGCGACTGCTATGACAATTTCAAAAGATTCAACCACAGGCGAAGCGCATTTGATGCACCGCGCTCATTGGTTTGAAGGAAAACTTTACTATAAAGGTAAAGTAGTTATGGAAAAAGCATAATACTAAAAAACCATTTGATATTTTTTTAAAAGCAGGTAATATTACCTGCTTTTTATATTTTTACACCAAGGTAACCAACTCTTGTAATGAACTTAAAGGCACTTTTTTTTAGGATACTAAATTTTGGAGTTCAGGATGATCAATCTTTTCATGATAAAAGGCGCGTTAAAAGCGTTAATCTCTTAAACATTGTGGTTATCTTTTTTTTATTGATTGGTCTAACTAATTGGTTTTATATAAAAGCCCAGTTTCCGGTAAAAATAGAACTGCTGTTTATGCTAACGGCATTAATTTCTATCTATTTAAGTTATAAAAAACACGTAAATATTGCTTTTGCTTTATTTACAGTATATGTAAACTGCTCTTTATTTTTTATAGGCGAATATTATCCACCCGAAACCGGAACATACCTTTTTTATTTTCCTGTAGTTGTAAGTGTGGTTTTATTAAATAATCCTTCGTGTATTGATAGATGTTCGGTATTTCATTTTTTGGTTTGTTCATTATCTTTCACATTAAATTTAATAATTGATATTCCGGAGTGGCAGGTAACCACACTTGATCCCGCACAATTACAGGTGCTTTGGTATTACAATGTTTTTCTATCTGTATTTCTTACAGGGCTTTTAACTTTTTTACTCAACAAAACTATTTTCAATCAAAACAAAGAGATCCTTAACCAAATAGAAGATATACAAAAAACCAAAGAAGAAGTTAAGCTCTCTCTAAGAGAAAAAGAAGTTTTACTGGCCGAATTACATCATCGTGTAAAGAACAACCTGGCTATTATTTCGGGCCTTCTTAATTTGCAGGAAGATGCCATAAGTAACAAAGAAGCAAAACAGGTGATTAGCGAAACCAAAGACCGTATTATGAGTATGGCCCTGGTTCATAAAATGCTCTTTAAAAACCCCGAATTTAAAACCATTAATTTTGGCAAATATTCTTCAGAATTGATCAATGAACTTTTTCACTCGTATAATCTTTTAGAGGAAGTGAAGATCAAAGAAGAATATGAGGTTATTAACCTTCCAATAAATACCTGCATTCCATTAGGTATTATTTTAAACGAGATCGTTACCAATAGTATTAAATATGGCTTTAATGATGAATTCATAAAATCAAAAGAGTTTTTTGTAAGTATAAAAAAGGCTAATGGCCATATTTCTCTGGTTGTAAAAGATTCGGGTAATGGCTTTGGGCAGGATTTTAATAGTGATTTGGAAACCAGTTCTTTAGGCATTGTTTTGATAAAATCACTAACTG
>JBDSFC010000542.1:0-4700 GCA_039919745.1 Bacteroidia bacterium
GATTATTAACAACACCAATAAAAAAATGGGTATTAAAAACCTGTAATATTCCTGGATAAATTTTTTCATGCCTCTACTTCAATAACTATAGTTGTTCCTTTAGTAATAGTTGAATCAAAATGTACACTTCCGTTTATAAATTCAATTCTTGAAATAATATTTTTTAAACCTATTCCCTCAAATGTATTAATTTTTGACGTATCAAACCCAACCCCGTTATCTCCAATTATGATCGACAGTTCTTTTTCATGTTTGATCAATTGAAGACCTATCTCTGTTGCCTTAGCATGCTTAATAATATTAGAAACTATTTCCTGTATCACCCTGTACAAAACGGTTTCTTTTTCCGGGTCCAATCGTTTATCCAAACCAACGATCTCTAAATTAACTTTTAAATTTGGAGTTCCCTGAATTTTTGTAATAAATTCTTTTATTGCGCTTGCCAATCCAAGCTTAATAAGTGTATTTGGCATCATATTATGCGACACAATGCGTACCTCTTTTACAGAATCGTCAATTAGATCCAAAGCATTTTTAAAAGCGTCTTTTTGTTTTTGATCCGTTAAATTGATCTGCGATTCTAGGCCGCTCAAATTTAATTTAGCAGCTGATAAGATCTGTCCTACCCCATCATGCAGGTCTTGTGCAATACGACGACGTTCTTTTTCTTCGGCTTCAATAATAGCTTTAGACCTGATCTCTTTTTGAGAAGCGATCTCAGCATCCAATTTTGCCTGCTGCTGAATTTGCTTTTTACGATATGCTAAGGTGGCTACAACTGTAAGTAAACAAAGCAAAGCAATAACAGAAAAAATAATAATATCCTTTATAAAATTTTGTTTTTCGTGCGCTTCTATTTCTGCTTTATTTTTGGCCAGTTCAAGATCTTTTTTCTCAACATCAAACCTGGTTTGCGCCTCAGAAAAACGAAGGGCCATTTCTTTTGAGAACACAGAGTCTTTTAGAGATTTATACTCATTATAATAAAGATCTGCTTTAACAGGATCTTTTTTTTGCATATATAATTCGGTTAAAAGATCGTAAGCAGCTAGCTCAGTTTCTCCGCTACCCAATTTTTTTGCAAGTTCCAGAGAATTTAAAAGCATTTGCTCTGCTTTTGAATAATTTCCTTGTTTAATATACAATCCTGCAATGCATATTTCAGAAAAAGCATGTACTTCTAAATTTTCGATCTTTTTACTTATCTCAACTGCTTCCTTGTATTGTTCTTCGGCATGTTTAAGATCGTTGTTGCTAAGATAGGCACCACCAATGTTTATACAGGCTGTTGCATAATCTGTATAATTTTCTATTTGTTTAAATAAAATCTTTGCTTCATTATAACAATAGATACTTGAATCAATATTGTTTAAACTTTTATAATTATCGCCCATTAAACCAAGTGTCATTCCCTGATTTTGAAAATCGGCTTTTAATTTACTGATCGCGTAGGACCTGCTGAGATAAACATTACTCAATTTAAAATTGCCAATACTACTATAAGAAGCGGAAATTGCATTACATGTAAGGGATATATAATAGTTCTTTTTTAGTTCTTCGTAGATCTTTAAGGCTTTCAGCTGCAATTCAAGGGCAGCAGCATAATCATTATTATGAGATTTAAGATTTGATAAGTTCAATAAAGCTCCTGCAATATCTTTTTTATTTGCGGAAATGCGCGCCATATCAACCGCTTTGTTAGCATATGCCAGCGCTTTATTTAGATCACCTTTCAGCATGTAGATATTGCTCATATCACTATGACTACGCATGATCCACTTTTTGTTACCCACTGCAGTAGCTTCTTCAAAAAGCTTAGCGGCATATTCAAAAGCTGCTTTTGTATTTGTTTCTTTAAGCTCCCATGCTAAAAAAGTATAGGCGTTAAAGCGTATTGAATCTACACTTGAAATTGTTAGTTTTTTTAAACTATCAATATAATTATTGTTCTGCGAAAAAACATGGCTGAACAACAGCATTAAAAAACAAATTACAGAGCGATGAACTTTAATTTTCATAAAACAATTATACTGTACCGACTTCAATAACCACTGTGGTTCCTCGGTTAATGGTTGAATCAAAATGAACAGTTCCATTTACAAATTCAATTCTTGAAATAATATTTTTTAAGCCAATACCTTCAAAGGTATTAATTTTAGAAGTATCGAATCCAACGCCGTTATCTTCAATAATGATCGAGAGTTCTTTTTCATGTTTGATCAACTGAAGACTGATCTCTGTTGCTTTAGCATGTTTAATAATATTGGCAATAACTTCCTGGATCACACGATATAAAACTGTTTCTATATTCTCTTCTATTCGTTTATCCAGCCCAACAATTTCAAGATCAACTTTTAAATTTGGAACGTTGCCAATCTTGGTAATAAACTCTTTTACTGCACTTGCCAAACCTAATTTAATAAGTGTGTTTGGCATCATATTATGTGAAACCAATCTTACTTCTTTTACAGAATCGTCAATAAGATCAAGTGCGTTTTTAAAGGCCTCTTTTTTATTTGGATCCGTTAAATTAATTTGCGCTTCTAAACCACTTAAATTTAATTTGGCTGCGGATAATATCTGCCCAACGCCATCATGCAGATCTTGCGCAATACGCCGGCGTTCTTTTTCTTCGGCTTCAATGATCGATTTTATCCTTATCTCTTTTTGCGTGGCAATTTCAGCGTCGAGTTCAGCTTTTTGTTGGATCTTTCTTTTTCTTATGTATAAATAACCAACAAATGCGCCTAATATCAATAATATTAAAACAGAAATAATAATAATTGTTTTAATAAAATTTTGTTGTTTTTGTCGCGAAAGCTCTAATTCTTTAATGGTATTTAAACTTTTTAATTCTTTATTCTCTAATTCTTTTTTATTGGTTTGGTATTTGGTATCCATCTCTACGATCTGGTCATTAAAATCTTTATTAAGGATACTATCATTCATTGCGGTACTAAATTTAAAATACTCCAATGCTTTTGCAATATTATGATCATCTTCATAACTAATGGCAAGCGCGTATGACGCTTCTCTAAGGCCTTCGCGATAACCGATCTCTTTTGCCAACTGAAAAGCCTTTAAATTATATTCAATTGATCTGCTGTAATTTTTTTGATCAAAACAAACATTACCCATGTTGATATATTCACTTACAACGCCTGCCTGATCACCAAACTCTTCATAAATAGCTAATGCCCTATTAAAATAATCAATTGCTTTATTAAAATCTTTTAATGCGGCAGATACATTTCCTAAATTATTAAAGGTATTTGATAAACCTTTTTTATCGTTTAGCTTTTCTTTTAAAACAGACGATCTTTCATAAAACGATAAAGCTTCTTTATACTTTTTCAAAAAATAATTTACATTTCCTAAATTATTATAAGTAGATGCCAGGCCTTTCTCATCATTTAGTTCGGAATAAATTTTTAAAGCGTTGTCGTAATACTCGATGGATTCATTTGGCTTAAACAAACCTGTATTATAAACGTTCCCGATCCATGTATAAGATGTAGCAATACCTTTTTGATCTTTGATCTGTTCTCTTAATTTTAGTGCTTTCAAAAAATAAGAAAGTGCCTCTTTAAACTTAGATTGATCGTATAAATTTAGTCCAAAGCCCATGTTACAAGATGCAAGGCCTTTATTATCATTAATAGCTGTAAACTGCTTAATAGCTTGTTTGAGATAAATTTCGCTGTTATCAAAATGTCCGTGACGACCTTCATACTGACCTTTTTGGTACAAAGCAGTGGCATAGCCTTTTGCATCCTTACTTGCAGCGCCAAAACTAATGGCCATTGCAGAATATTTAGCCGCTAATGAATCGTTTGAGGCCTGGTAACTTAAAAACAATGTATTAAGGGCTTTTAGCCTACTACTATCGGCTTTTGAAGAATTATAAACGTTTAAAAGAGAGTCTGTTTTAGCCTGGCAAAAGGTATTTATTGAAAAACCAATTACTGCCACTATCAAAAAACTTAAACGTATTATATAACCTTGCGGTCTGTTGCTTTTCATATACTTCTTAAAATTAAAAAAATTTACTTAAAAAATGTTTTAATTGATGGGTTTTACAAATTTAGGCAGCTTTTAGCCATGAAAAATACCCACAATTTGGTATCTTTGAGCAACAATGAAAACTAAGACCTTAAAAAAGAACAAAGTAAATGTGGTAACGCTTGGCTGCAGCAAAAATCTTGTTGATAGCGAAGTGTTAATGGGGCAGCTAAAAGCCAATAAATTTGATGTTGAGCATGAGGGTACAAGCGATGACCATCAAATTGTAATTATTAATACCTGCGGATTTGTTGATAATGCAAAACAGGAAAGTATTGATACTATTTTACGTTATGTAGAAGCAAAAAAAGAAGGTGCAGTTGAAAAAGTATATGTTACCGGTTGCTTAAGCGAGCGTTACAAAAAAGACCTTGAAAAAGAAATTCCTGAAGTAGATGCTTATTTTGGAACACGTGAACTTCCAAAAATATTAAAAACATTAAAAGCTGATTATAAACACGAACTGGTTGGAGAGCGCTTACTAACTACACCCCACCACTACGCTTATTTTAAGATAAGTGAAGGTTGCGACAGGCCATGTAGTTTTTGCGCTATACCTTTAATGCGTGGAAAACATGTAAGTGTTGAAATGGATGAATTGGTTAACCGCGCTAAAATCCTTGCTACAAAAGGCACTA
>JBDSFC010000578.1:0-2885 GCA_039919745.1 Bacteroidia bacterium
ACCTGGATATTACCGTTCTGATTTTACATTTATGCGCTGGCGTAATTACGATGAAAAACTATACGAAACAATTTATGATAGCAGCATCAATAAAATTAAAAATGCTGATATAAATATTATTGCCAACGATATTGATGAACCTACTGTAAAAAAAGCAATTACCAATACAAAAAATGCAAAAGTAGACGAAGATATTAAATGTGTTAACCAGTCTTTTTTTGATTTGATGCCAACACGTGGTGGTGGCGTTGTTATTCTTAATCCACCTTATGGCGAAAGAATGGAAGTGCTTGAGATCGAAAAATTGTATAAAGAAATTGGAAATAAATTAAAAAAAGATTTTCAAAATTATAATGCCTGGATAATTACCAGCAGTCCCGAAGCCATTAAAAGCATAGGTTTACGCCCATCAAGAAGAATTCATCTTTATAACGGTTCATTAGAATGTCGTTTCTTGAAATTTGAATTGTACGGTGGTAGTAAAAAAGCGGTGAAGAATCCGGAGACAATGACGAAACGTTAGTAGCTAACTGCAAATTCAAATAGCCACAGATTTCGCGGATTATTTTTTTTATTAATGAAATTAAAATAATAAAACTAGGTTAATATAATCCGTGCAATTTGTGAAATCTGTGGCTAGTTTTTTAGATCAGGCTTTCACCAAAAAATTTCCTTGCATTACAGGAACAACCGGGCATTGGTTTGGAGTTAAACAATATTTAATATCTCTTTCAAGATCTAATTTTGCTAGCCTATTGCGGTGAGACGAATTGGCTAAATATTTTACTAAATCATGTTTAGCTAGTTTATAAAGATCAATGGCTGCTAAAGTAGAATCACAATGGGTATCAAAACCACATTTAACGATCAGGTTATCTGCAACGGCCCCAGCCAATAAAGTATCCTCAAGATTAAATTTATTTTTCCACCCTGCACATAAAAATAAAACGTCTTTTTTTTCTGCTTTTAAATACCCAACAACTGCATCTAAATTTAAAAAACTACCAATAATTATTTTGTGCGCTTTTTTAGCCGCATCAATGGCTTGCGTACCATTTGTAGTAGTTATGGCAATAGTTTTACCCTTAACTTTTGAGTTCATATAACCAAAAGGGCTATTTCCAAGGTCAAATCCTTCTACAATTTCGCCATCCCTTTCGGCAGCAACCATAAATCCGTTGTTTTTATACTCCAGCGCCTCTTCAACTGTGGCTACAGGGATCATCTTTAAAACGCCATTGTAAAAGGCTGTAGTAATGGCGGAAGTGGCCCTTAATACATCAATAACAACCACTATTGAATCGGTTTTATGAAAAAGCGGGTAAGATTGGGGACTGAAACAAACTTCGATGTTCATTAGGTAGCAAAATTTCTATAACAAACTTAACAATTAATATTACAATTAAAAAATTACCCATAATTAACCCAAATAGCCGTAAAAAAACATAAATTTAAGGCATGATAAATTTTATAAAATCTAAAATTGAGGAATCGGTTGCCCTGAAATCTTCTTTATTATCCAATACCGAAATTTTAAGTGCAGTTAATGATACAGTTAATGATATTGTTACCTGCTATAAAAACGGTGGTAAAGTTTTATGGTGCGGAAATGGTGGCAGCGCGGCAGATGCACAGCATATGGCAGCTGAATTAAGCGGCAGGTTTTATTACGATCGTCCACCTTTATTCTCAGAAGCATTGCACGTTAACACCAGTTATATTACAGCTGTAGCAAACGATTACAGCTACGATATTATTTATAGCAGATTAGTAGAAGCTATGGGCAGAAAAGGAGACGTACTCATAGGCCTTAGTACCAGTGGCAATAGTGGCAACGTGATCAAAGCAATTGAAAAAGCAAATGCCCTGGGCATGACTACAGTAGCATTTACCGGGCAAACCGGTGGTAAAATAAAAGGATTGAGTAAATACCTTATCAATATTCCAAGTACAGATACGCCAAGGATACAGGAGTGCCATATGCTTTTATGCCATACTATTTGCGAAATGGTTGAAATGAATTTATTTCCAAAAAAATAAATTATGTTTAGCCGCAAAATAATTTTTATTTTATGTTTAATTTTTATTGCGGCCGTAATTGTACCTGCTCAAATTTCTACCGGAAAAAGAGACAGTATAAATAAAAAAATTCGCAGCTCACACGATACATTAAAAGTATTAACCCTATGTAAACTTTCCCGCATGATGGTGGGTAACAGTCCGGATAGCGCGTTGATACTCGCTGATAGCGCTTTTAAAATTGCAAAACGAAATAAGTACCAACAAGGTCTTGCACAATCCTATGCAAATATGGGTAGCGCACAAAACACAATAGGTAAATACGATATTGCCATTAAAAATTTCATTAGCGCCGCTGAACTATTTGAAAAATTAAAAAATAAATACGGTCTTTCAAATGTGCTTAATTCTATTGGTAACGCTTATCTCGGTGTAAAAAATAACGATAAAGCTTACGAATATTATTTGAAAGCATATGATATAGCCAACCAGGAACCAATAAATGAAAATATGGTGGCGGTTACATCTTTTGGTATTGGCAGTATTTTAACCGAGCAGGGAAAAAGCGCAGAAGCTATTAGTTATTTTAGAAAAGCAGAAGCAAGTTTTAGAAAACAAAATATTTTAAATTATGCAGCAATGGCCGTTTCAATGATCGGAGAAACTTATTTCCGGGATTCAAATTATGTAGAAGCGGAAAAAACTTACCTAAGCGTAGTTCCTGTTTTTAGGGAAACACAGGATGATTACGGCCTTGCCACTGCCCTGGCAAATTTGGGCGCTATTGATCTTGAAAGAAAAAAATATGCAAGCGCTATAGACTATTACAAAGAAGCGATCGATATAAACTTTAAGAGAAATGCCTA
>JBDSFC010000008.1:0-3332 GCA_039919745.1 Bacteroidia bacterium
TTTCAACTGTACAGAATGTATAGTTCAACAAAGTCGAGTGCAAAAGCGGGTGACACCTAGCAATATGAATGAACTTATAGGTCTGGCTCGTGAAGGGACGTCGTTAGGGCGTCAACTGACATTCAAAAGGCAGGCAGATGTTGCCAAACCCGCATCGAAACAAGGGCCACTAAACCTTGCCGTCGCAAAGAAGGCATCATTTGGCGGCACCAAAAAAACGGAGGAGAAGTTGGCAAACGTCCGAGCTGTTTGTGGACTCCTCCTTAAGCATTGTGCTTTGGAAGATGATGTTGCGGTAAGTAATACTATTCCGGCTGCAATCTTTAAATGATTTTGTAGTTGTTTAATCATGGGATTTAAATTTTTAATTACGTTTAAAGATAACAATTTGATGGGGTAAATTGTTGAAACTAAATACTTATTTTTATGGCATGAATATTTTTATTGCAACAATTGCAGGTGATATTGGAAATCTTACACGTGAGGAAAGCTGGCATTGTGCAAAGGTTTTACGAAAAAAATCCGGTGAAAAAATTCAATTGATAGATGGTATCGGAAATTTTTATGAAGCGATTTTAGAGTTGGTATCCGAAAAAAAATGTATCGCTAAAGTAATATCCGGCCCTGTTTTGCAGCCTAAACGAAATTATTATTTACATCTCGCTATTGCTCCAACAAAACAAATAGATAGAATAGAGTGGATGGTAGAAAAAGCAGTTGAAATAGGTGTTGATGAGATTAGTTTTATTAATTGTCATAATTCTGAAAGAACAGTTGTTAAAACAGAAAGGATCAACAAGATCGTTGAAAGTGCTGTAAAACAAAGCCTGCAAGCTTATTTGCCAAAAATAAACGAACTAAAAAATTTTAAAGACATTCTTAATTTAGATGTTGTTGATCAAAAATTAATTGCGCATTGTTCTGACACAGAAAAAACAGACATCAAACAAATTGATTTTAAAAACAGATCAACTTTAATTTTAATAGGACCTGAAGGCGATTTTTCTAAAGATGAGATCGCATCTGCAATAACCAATAAATTTAAGCCAGTAAGTTTTGGAAATAATCGTTTAAGAACAGAAACTGCTGGATTATATGTTTGCCAGGCAGCTGCTTTATTAACTTAACTTTTTATTTTTGCTTTTATTTTTTTAAGCAATTCTGTTGTTTCTTTGTAACCTTCTTCGCTTATTTTTTCGTTGTTAGCAGCTTCAATCGCTTTATGAGCTTGAATTTCTGCTTCTTTATAGTTTTCGGTCTTATACAAAAGGGAGGCGTACGTATCAATATACATATAGCGACCATCGTTTTTATCTGCAAGTTCGCAAGCACGCTTTGCCATTTTCACTGCTGACTCTAACTGTATTTTATCTGTAACGTCCTCATAAAATATCCAGGCCATTGAATTAAGTACAGAAGCATTATCCACATTATAATTGAAAAATTCAGGTTGAACAGCCATTGCATAAAATGCCGGTTTGTTATGCCGTTTGTTTAATTTTAGTTCTGTGTCAAAAACAATTTTGTCGCTATAAGGCCAGTTTGTTTTTAAAAACTCCGCCTTGGATTTTTCAAAAGCTGATCTATCAAACTCTTTTGCTTTTAAATAATCTGAAAAATACAAAGAGCCTAATTTTGAGATCTTGTTCTCAACTTCTTTATGATACCTTAACTCAAACTCCTTATGATTAGTTATAAGGTATTTAATTTCTCTGGAGTTAATATCAGTAACGTGGTCTCTCAAAAGTTCCCAATTGGTTTTATTAATAAGGTCCTCTTCTTTAACAGAACTTAAATATTGTATTACACCGCCAGAAGCATCAAGACAAGCGCCATCAAGCAAATTAATATAATCACCAATTGTTTTTTCAGTAATACCGGCTTTCTCAAAATTATTTTTTAAGGCATAAAAATTTTTGTCTTTGCTTTGAGCTGCCTGAGCAAATTCGATAAATTCTTTTGCTTTCATATAACCGGCTGCCCTGTGAACTAAATTACCTTTACTATCCAGGATCACTAAATTTGGATAACAATTAACCTGGTACTTTTTCGCGAAATCAATTCCTTCGCCTTTTTCCATATCAAATTTGTAATTGATAAAAGTCTTGTTAAAATAATTGGCTACTGTATCGTTTGTAAAGATCTCTTTCGCCATTTTTTTACATGGACCGCACCATGTTGTGAACGCATCAATAAAAATAAGTTTGTTATTTTTTGCCGCTTTTGAAAGTACAGACGAAAAATTACCGGCTTCAAAAATAATTTGTTTATTTTGAGCCTGTGTAAAATATACTCCGAGAATGGCAATAGCTATTAATACTTTTTTTACCATGTTATTTTTTTGTTCTTTCGGTATTAATGAAAGATTGATTAAGAACTAATAAGAAACGCTAATTACAATTACAATAAAGATGTAATGTCTTTGCTTAAAGGGTCAACCTTGCTCGGGAAAAATTTAATGATGTTACCTTTTTCATCGATAAGGTATTTACAAAAGTTCCAGTTAGGTGCATTTTCACAAACACCATTTTGTTGTTTGTCGCTAAGCCATTTGTATAATGGGTCTGCGTCTGCACCGGCAACGCTGATCTTATCCATCATTTGAAAAGTAACGCCATAATTTTTAGTACAAAAACCTTTTATTTCGGCATTTGTTCCGGGCTCTTGTTTTCCGAAATTATTTGCAGGAAAACCGATCAATACAACTTTACTGCCATATTGTTCGTGCAGGGCCTGTAGGTTTTTATATTGCGGTGTAAAACCACACTCACTGGCAGTATTTATTAAAAGCATTTTTTTACCTTTAAATCTTGCCAGAGTGATCTCTTCGCCATCAATGGTTTTTAATTTAAAATCATAAATAGTAGCCATTCTTTCAATAGATCTTACATTTGATTTATTTGTTGTTCCTGCCCAAAAAATGGTTGCAACAGCAGTAATTAAAAGTAAACCGCTGATCTTTAAAATTGATTTTTTCATTTGATAAAATTAATTATTGTAAGTTACAATTTTATTTACTTAAGTACAAATTACGTTCGCTGTATACGTTTTGAAAGTACTCGTCGTATAGATCATCAATAAAATAGATCGCTTCACCTGTACTTTTCATTTCAGGACCTAATTCTTTTTGTATCTCAGGAAACTTCTCGTAACTAAATACAGGCACTTTAATAGCGTAGCCTTTTAGTTTTGGAGTAAATTTAAAGTCTTTTAATTTTGCGCCCAGCATTACTTTTGTTGCATAATTTACATAAGGCTCGTCGTATGCTTTTGCGATAAATGGAACTGTCCGCGATGCTCGTGGATTTGCCTCAATAATATAAACAACACCT
>JBDSFC010000034.1:0-6124 GCA_039919745.1 Bacteroidia bacterium
ACGGGTGAAGTGATCATAAATAATGAACCGGTTTTTAATCTTAACGAAAAAAAACTGGCAGCTTTCCGTAATCAAAACATTGGTTTTGTGTTTCAATTTCATCAATTATTACCTGAGTTTACTGCTATTGAAAATGTTTGTATTCCGGCGATGATCGCTAAGAAAAGTAAAAAAGAATCTGAAAAGCGTGCGCAGGAATTGTTGGAACTTTTTAATTTAAAAGACAGGATCAATCATAAACCATCTGAATTAAGTGGAGGCGAGCAGCAGCGTGTAGCTGTTGCCAGGGCCCTTATCAATAACCCAAAAGTTATTTTTGCCGATGAGCCAAGTGGTAATTTAGATAGTGTGAATGCCAAGGAATTACATCAATTATTTTTTAAATTAAGGGATGAGTTCAATCAAACCTTCGTAATTGTTACCCATAATTCTGAATTAGCCGGAATGGCCGACAGAACTTTGGTGATGCGGGATGGACGCATTGTAATTTGACGAATAACTATTCAAATTACTATCACTTTTTATTTTGAATTAATATTTATTTTTGCATATATTTAGTGCTATGATTAAAGATTGGACCAAACAAGAAATTCTTGATATTTATAATACTCCTTTATTGGAATTAATTTCTAAAGCTTCCGAAATTCACAAAACCTTTCATAAAATTGGTGAAGTTCAGGTAAGTTCTCTTTTATCAATCAAAACAGGTGGTTGTCCAGAAGATTGCGCTTATTGTCCGCAAGCCGCACGTTATCACACTGAAGTTAAAGTGCATAAATTAATGGGTTTGGAAGAAGTGAGCCAATGTGCAGATAACGCAAAAGCGGGTGGCGCAAGCCGTATGTGTTTAGGTGCTGCCTGGCGCGAGGTTCGTGATAATAAAGATTTTGATAAAGTGTTGGACATGGTGAAAACCATTAACAGTAAAGGGTTGGAAGTGTGCGCTACTTTAGGAATGGTAACTGAAGATCAAGCAAAAAAATTAGCGGAAGCAGGTTTATACGCCTACAATCACAACATTGATACATCAGAAGAAAATTACGATAAAATTATTTCTACAAGAACATTTGATGACCGTTTGGATACGATCAAAAATGTGCGTAAAGCCGGATTAACAGTTTGTTCTGGCGGTATCATCGGAATGGGTGAGAGTGCGGAAGACAGGATTGGGATGTTACATACATTAAGTATTTTACGACCTCAACCGGAAAGTGTTCCGATCAATGCTTTAGTTGCCGTTGAAGGTACACCTATGGAAGATCAGCCTCCGGTGCCAATCTGGGATATGGTGCGTATGATAGCAACTGCAAGAATTGTATTGCCAAAAACCGCAGTGCGTTTAAGCGCAGGCCGTTTAACTATGAGTATGGAAGGACAGGCGTTGTGTTTTATGGCAGGAGCCAATTCAATTTTTGCCGGCGATAAACTATTAACTACACCAAATCCAAAATATAATGAGGATATGGAAATGTTTAAGATCTTAGGATTAACACCTAAAAAAGCATTCGCAGATAAACCTGTTGAAGAAGAAATTTTGTAAAAGCATGTCAAATAAAAACATTCCAAACCATTTGTTGAAAGCACTCGCTGAGCGGTTACAAAATGGAATGTTAAGGAAATTAAACACACAATTCCCTACAATAGATTTTTGCAGCAACGATTATTTAGGATTTTCTAAATTAGGATTGCTTAGCAAGAAACTGGAAACTTCCAATCTAAAACAAGAAATTTACGGCGCAACAGGCTCACGTTTAATAAGCGGTAATTCACAATTTATTGAAGACGCGGAAAAACAAATTGCTTTGTTCCATCATGCAGATAATGCTTTGATCTTTAATTCAGGGTACGATGCCAATGTGGGTTTATTATCTTGCATTCCACAAAAAGAAGACCTGGTATTATTTGATGAATTAATTCACGCATCTATTTATGATGGTATAAAATTGGGTTATGCCAAACATTATAAATTTAAACACAATAATATCGAAGCATTAAAGGATCTTATTCAAAGACATCAAAAAGATTTTAAAAGTATTTATATTGTTGTTGAAAGTGTTTATTCCATGGATGGCGATCTTGCGCCACTGCTTGAAATAACTGAATTGATAAAACCACTTGAAAATGTTTTTTTAATTGTTGATGAAGCGCATGCTATTGGTGTATTTGGTAATCAGGGAAGAGGTTTGTGTAATGCTTTGGCAATAGAAAAAAAATGTTTTGCAAGGGTTTATACTTATGGTAAAGCTGCCGGTTGTCATGGCGCTGCAATTGTTGGCAGTGAACTGCTAAGAAATTATCTGATCAATTTTTCGCGCTCTTTTATTTATACAACTGCCTTACCAAATCATTCCATTAACGCGATCTTAAGCGCTTATTCTTTATTGATAGAGACAGAACAAAAAGATATTCTGCAAAATAATATTGCCTATTTTTATTCTAAAACTTCTTCAATAAAAAACATGATTAAAAGTCAAAGTGCTATTCATAGTTTACTTATTGGCAGTAATGAGAAAGCAGATGCGTTGGAAAAACAATTGGCAGAAAAGAACATTTATGCAAAAGCCATTAAAAGTCCAACCGTAAAAGAAGGCACTGAGCGCGTAAGATTTTGCGTTCATGCCTATAATACAAAAGAAGAAATAGATCTTTTGGTAACCATATTAAACGAATTTAAATGAACAAATATTTTATTACAGGTATTGGCACAGGTGTTGGTAAAACAGTAGTATCCGCAATTTTAACTGAAGCCCTACAAGCAGATTATTGGAAACCCATACAATGTGGAACTAAAGATGGAACAGACAAAGATGTTGTTGCTAAACTGATCTCAAATGAAAACAGTGTTATTCATCCTGAAGAATATTGTTATGATGAACCCGTGTCTCCACATTTAGCTGCTAATATTGCCGGCAAAAAAATAATAATGGAATCGATGAACATACCTATGAGTAATAATAGTATGATCATTGAAGGTGCCGGAGGTATTTTAGTGCCATTAGATGAAAAATATTTTGTTATTGATATGGCTACTTTTTTTGAAGCGGAAATTATTTTAGTAATAAGAAATTACCTGGGCTGTATCAATCATTCTTTATTAAGTATTGATTATCTGGCGAAAAACGGCTTTGAAATAAAAGGACTTGTGTTGATCGGGGAATTTGATAAAGCGGTAAGAGCTTCTATTATTAATTATGCCGAATTGCCTATAATTGCTGAAATTCCAGAGGTGACAGAGATCTCAAAAGAAAGTATTTTAGGATTAAAACAAAAAGTAGACCTGAGCTTATTTGAGAACTAATGAGCATCGAAGAAAAAGATAAACAATTTGTCTGGCACCCGTTTACACACCAGTTAAATTCTAAAACGCCCATTAATATTGTTAAAGGAGAGGGCGTTTATTTTTTCGATGATAAAGGCAATAAATACATTGATGCCATTTCAAGCTGGTGGGTTAATTTACACGGACATTGCAATCCGTACATTTCAAAAAAAGTAGGTGAGCAATTGTTACAATTGGAACATTCTATTTTTTCTGATTTTACTCATGTGCCGGCTGTTACTTTGGCAGAAAGACTTTTGGGCCATCTTCCAAAAAACCAATCTAAAATATTTTATTCTGATAATGGTTCTACATCTGTTGAAGTAGCACTAAAAATGACCTTGCAATACTGGCATAATCAAAAAATAAATAAAAACTTATTTATTGCTTTCGAAAATGCTTATCATGGTGATACGTTTGGAGGTATGAGCGTTGGCGCAAGAAATGTATTTAATAACGCCTTTGAAAATTCGCTATTTAATGTGGCGCATATTCCTTTACCTAATGAAGAAAATATTGATGAGCTAAAAGAGTTGATCAGGTTTTGGTCGCATCAACACCATGTTGCCGGTTTTATTTTTGAGCCGTTGGTTCAGGGAGCGGCAGGAATGTTAATGTATGAGGCTGAGTATTTAGATCAGTTGATTGAAGTTTGTAAGGAAAACAATATTATTACGATAGCTGACGAAGTAATGACCGGCTTTGGACGAACAGGTACATTCTTTGCGAATGATCATTTAAAAAATAAAGCAGATATTATTTGTTTGAGCAAGGGTTTAACCGGTGGTTATATGCCACTGGGTGTTACAAGTTGCGCACAATTTATTTATGATGCTTTTTTGAGTGAAGACAAAACAAAAACTTTTTTTCATGGGCATAGTTATACTGCTAACCCAACAGCTTGTAGCGCTGCCTTAGCAAGTTTAGATCTGTTAGAGAAAGAAGGATGTCAACAGCAAATTAAAATGATAGAACAACAGCATCTTCAATTTAAAAATAAAATAAAAAGCAACTCTAAATTAAAAGATGTACGGGTAATAGGAACAATTATTGCTTTTGAATTAGATACGAAAGAACATACTCATTATTTGAATAACGCTTCAGAAAATATCGCAGAGTTTTTTCTTAAAAAAGGAATTCTATTAAGGCCTCTTGGGAATATTTTTTATATCATTCCGCCCTATGTTATTACAGAAAAAGAATTGGTTAATGTTTATTCGGCTATCGAAGAGTTTTTGAAATAGATCATTTTTTATTCACCATTTTGTCTATTTGCCAGGTTAACAAACCACTACCAATTCCTAAAATAATTCCACCTAATACGTCGCTTGGATAATGCACGCCAAGTCGTATACGTGAATAACCAACCAGGCCGGCATAAGCAAAAGAAGGAATGGTAACGTACCATTTTTTATAACTCAGGCTCATTGCGGTGGCAGTGGCAAATGCGCAGGTAGTATGTCCGCTGGGAAAAGAAAAAGTACTTGGATGATCACGCTGAACTATATCATTTGGATATTTATCATATGGCCTTTGCCTCTTGATCGTATACTTTAATGTTGTTGAAAGAGTCATTGCTAAACCAATTGTAATAGCACTTTTGTAACCATTACGTATCATAACATCATTTTTCTGAATATAACCTTGTGTAAGAATACCAACCGGAACAGCAATTGAGAGTGGGGTAACAGCAGAAGAAAAACCTTTCATGGTTTTATCCCAGCAAGGCATTTCGTTTTTATTTAACGATCTTAAAACTCTGTAATCAAGGCCCTGGCAAAATACTGATGTGGCAGAAAATAAAATAAATATCAGTAAGATCTTTTTTATCATCCCTGGTTTTTTATAACAGCATTCCAGCAATGGTTGCTGATAAATAACTAGCTAACGTGCCACTAATCAATGCGCGTATACCCAACTTGGCAAGATCTGCTCTGCGTTCAGGCGCCAATGCACCGATACCGCCAATTTGCATACCAACAGAACTGAAATTAGCAAAACCGCAAATAGCGAAGCTTGCAATAATCAAACCTTTTTCGCTTAGAGGTTTTGCAAGGTGATGTGTCATTGTATCAAAAGCTACAAATTCATTTATAGTTAATTTCTGGCCCATTAATGTGGCAACCTGCTGCACGTCATCTCCGGGTACACCCATACACCAGGCCAATGGATAAAACAATTTTCCAAATATATAATCTAAAGAGAAGCCCGGATAAATTTTCCCCAAGCCGTAATTTATCAATGCAATTAACGCAATAAAACCAATTAACATGGCAATTACATTAATGGCAATTTTCATTCCGTCGCCCGCGCCATGTGATATGGCATCAATTAAATTGGTGTGTTCTTTTTTTACTTCCAGGGTAACTTTGCCTTTTGTAACAGGCTCTTCGGTTTCCGGAAAAATAATTTTTGAGATAACTATTGCAGCTGGCGCAGCCATTAAACTGGCAGTTAAAAGGTACTCTGCTTTTGCACCCATATTAACGTATACAATTAAAATTCCACCGGCAATACAGGCCATGCTTCCGGCCATAGAAGAAAGTAATTCGCTTTTTGTCATTGTTGGTATGTAGGGGCGGATCATTACCTGTGCTTCCACTTGTCCAACAAAAGCGCTTGCTACATTGCTTAGCGCTTCTGCACCACTTGCTCGCATTACTACATTCATTACGCGTGCGATTAAAGCAACAATGCGTTGCATAATACCCAGATGATAAAAAATAGCAACCAAAACACAAACTAAAATAATTGTTGCCGTTACGCTAAAAGCAAAAACAAAAGTATGTGGCGCACCATATGATG
>JBDSFC010000055.1:0-2744 GCA_039919745.1 Bacteroidia bacterium
CTTTACCAGCAGAATAAAGGAAAAGAGGCAATAGATAAATTAACTGAAGCAGGAGTAGCGTTTAAAAACAACAGCGAATGGGGAAGTTATGCTACCTGCCAGTGTGGACTTGCCAATATTTTATCTGACTATCAATTATTTGATAAGGCAAATACTATTTTTAATACATCACTTCCTATTATAGAAAAAAATCTTCCTCCAAATGATCCAAGACTCGCGACTTGTTATTTAAATAAAGCCATTGTAGAAGTAAATCAAAAAAATTATAGCAATGCTCTTAAATTTCTTCACAAAGGTTTTGGTGTAAGAAAATCATTATATGCTATTTCAGCTAACGAAAACTTAGAAGTGATCTCCTTATTAGCAAAAATACATACTGAGCTTAATAACCCCGATAGTTCTATCTATTATAGTTCTATTATCGAAAAAGAATTAATAAGCCGCCAGCAAGGAGAAAGCTTGAGTATGGCTGATGTTTATAATACCAAAGGAAACGCGTATGATATTAAAAGAGATTATACTAATGCCATTCTTTATCATAGTAAAAGTTTAAGCATTCGTGAAAAAACAGCCGGTAGCAGTTCGGGTGAAGTGGCTTATTCATTGGGTAATTTAGCTTTAGTGTATCAAAACAAAGGTGATTATGAAAATGCCGAAAGAAACGGATTGAAAAGTTACGAGATAAGAAAAAAATTATTTGGACCCAATGACGAACAAACACAATTGTCTATTTTCAACATGGCTGCTTTATATAGTGAAATGCAGGAATGGAAAAAGGCAATGTTGTTTTATGAATTACAAAAAAATTATATTGGGAAAACAACTATTAAATCAGAATTAGCAGATTATAAATTGAATTATGGAACCGCTCAAATACTTTCTGAACAAGATCTTTCAGCAGGAATAGAAAACCTCAAAGAAGCAATCACTTTATATTCCTCTTCCAAAGAACCCAATAATACCAGGCTGGCAACCTGTTATCAAAATCTTACTGTTGCCTACACGGACTATGCAGATTATGAACAAGCGAAAATATATAATGAAAAATCGTCGACGCTTAAAAAACAATTGGGCATATCCGATCCAGAAAGCCAGCTTAACGCCGGTAATATTTTTTATTACCAGGGTAATACTACAAAAGCGATATATGCATACACCCAGGCTTTGACCTTGTATGAAAAAAAATATGGTTACGGGCACCACAAACACATAACAGCCATCGAAAATATTGCCCAGGTTACTACAAAAATAAATGCGGCGGCGGCCAATCAGGTTTATAAATATCTTCTTGACATTTATAAAAATGATGAATTAAAGCAAGCCAATGTGTTTTCAAAGATAGGAAGTGTTTATCTTGTTTATTCGCAATTTGATACGGCTCTTATTTTTTACGATAAAGCAAAGATGATCTATAAAAAGAAAAACGATGCTGCCGGAATTGGTAATGTGAGAAGCATGGAAGGTGTTCTGGCTATGGCACAAAATAATTACGTTGATGCAGAAAAAATATTTTCGGAAGTTATTAAATTAAATGAAAACAAAAAAAACAGTTATTTCAATTGCAAAACAAATAGCAACCTGGCTTTAGTTCAGTACGAGCAAAAATTATTTGATAAAGCTATTCAGTCCTCAAAAAACGCGATCGCTCTTAATGTAAACACAAATGGCCAGGTGCAGTATAAGGATGAATACGTTAGAAGTAAAAAAATACTTTTTAAATCAACCGCTAAACAAGCCTTGCTCAAAAAAAACACAACAGATCTAAAGGCAGCGCTTACACAATATAACGACCTAAAGAATTCAAGTAAAGAAAAAGAGGCTGTAGATGAGTTCTCTTTAAAAATGGGCGCCAAAAATGAGGAGTATAAACTGAATGTGATCGCTTTAATGGTTTGTTATAATCTTTTTCAAAATACGAAAGATGAAACTTATTTATACAATGCCGCCGAAATTACTGAAGATTGCAAAAGTGTTATGATCAAAAAAGCGCTTAAAGATATTGATTGCAAAAAATTAAGTGGCGTTCCACAGGATCTGATAGTAGCCGAACGCAAAACTATTGAACAGTGTGAACAACTGGCTCAGTCGCTAAACATGAATGAACTTACAGAAGAAGATGGTATACGCTTTAGCAATAAATTAAAAGAATTGTATGCCCAGGAAGACAGCATTAAACTGGTTATAAAAAACAAATATCCAAAATACGATCAGTTACGAAGTGCTCAAAGATCAGATACTAAAACTATTCAGCAGAAATTAGCGGCCAATGAAGCAATTATTAATTTTATTTATAACGCCGAATTTTCAGCTGCTGTCATAATTTCCAATAAAAAAATTGATCTTGTTGAATTAAAAAATAATAATGGTTCAGAAGAAAATATTATCGCATACCGCGATGGGATTACCAATAATGATTATAAGATCATATCAGATAATGCTTACGGGCTTTACAAAAATATGTTTTCGGGAGTTGACAGCGTTTTAAAACAATTGCAGATCAAAAAAATTACAATTGTTCCCGATGGAGCTTTATTCTTTTTTCCATTTGAAAGTTTGGTTAAAACAAAACCAAAAACAGGCGACAGTTTTTCTTCACTTAATTATCTGGTAAAATCTTATGAAGTGAATTACCTTTACGCTGCTTCACTTGCGCTTACTCAAAACCAAAGCAGATCTGATGCCTCTAAAGATTATATTGCCATAGCACCTGTTTTTTCTGAGAAAAATGAAGTAGCACAAACGCG
>JBDSFC010000076.1:0-8390 GCA_039919745.1 Bacteroidia bacterium
GCTTAAACGTATCAATACTATTCTAATTGATTTTAGCCGTGATGTTTGGACCTATGTGAGCATGGAATATTTTAAACAAAATTTAAAAGCCGGAGAAATTGGTTCTTCTGCTATGCCCCACAAAGTAAATCCAATTGATTTTGAAAATGCGGAGGGGAATTTAGGACTTGCTAATGCATTGCTGGAACATTTGTCGTCAAAATTGCCAATATCAAGACTACAACGAGATCTTACCGATAGTACCGTTCTTAGGAATTTAGGAAATCCACTTGCACATTCTTTAATTTCTTATTCAAGCATTTTAAAAGGTTTAAATAAACTGATCTTAAATGAAAAAGCATTGCAACACGATCTTGAGAATAACTGGGCGGTTGTTGCAGAAGCAATACAAACTATTTTAAGGCGCGAAGGCTATCCTAAACCTTACGAAGCATTAAAAGACCTTACAAGAACAAATACGCACATTACACAGGATTCTTTGATTGAATTTATTAATGGGTTAAAAATTTCAGATACAGTTAAAAAAGAACTGAAGCAAATTACACCACATAATTACACAGGTATTCATCCTAATTTTTAGATCATGAGCAGGGTTTGGACATACATTATCAGCAAAAAATTATCTAATGATGAATTAAATTCTTTATTAGAAACAGGTAATGCATTTGTTAAAGGTTGGACCGCGCATGAACAGCAATTAACAGCCAGCTTTGAGATCTTTAAAGAAAGAATTATTGTAGTTAAAGTAAACGAAGATGTTACAGGTGCCAGCGGTTGCAGCATTGATAAACTTACCCGTTTTATAAAAGAAACCGAAAAACAGTTTATTATTGAATTGCTTAATCGTTTGCTGGTTGCTTATAAAAATGGTGATGCTATTGAAATAACTCATTCATCAAAAATAAAAGAGTTGTTGGCACAGCATATTATCTCTGAAAATACTGTTGTTTACAATACATCCGTATTAACGCAAAACGAATTAAATAATTGGGAACAACCTTTGAAAGACACCTGGTTGAATAAATATTTAGAGATAAATATTTAAATTCTTCTGAAAATTATTTTTGAATAATAAATTTACCTGAAATTGTTTTTGAGCCTATTATGCAATTGTAAAAGTAAATTCCATTTGCAAACAGGTTTGTATTTATTGTAAAAGTTTCGTTTTTTAATTGATCTCCTCTTACTTCTGTAGAATAAATTTTTCTTCCAAGGGCATTCAGTAGCTCCATATTATAACTGTTTCCATTATTATGACTTACAACAAAATTTATTTGGTTACTGGCAGGGTTTGGATAGATCTTTACAAGCTCATCACTTCTAATTTCTGCCGAAGTAATATTTGAATATTTAAATTGACCGTTAAGATCTTTTTGCTTGAAACGATAATAATACACTGTATTTAAATTAGCATTCTCATCAAATACAGAATATAAATTTGGGCCTTTAGCTTTTACATCCAACACTTTTACATAATTTATATTATCTGTTGACCGTTCTATATCAAAACCAAGATTATTTTTTTCTGAAAATGTTTGCCAGGATAAATTAATACCTTCCAATGATGGACTTGATTGTAAAAACGAATGTTCAATTGGTAAAGTAGCAACGTATAATATCAGATCATCAATTGCTACCGAAGGGTCTTTACCTCCGGTACTTACATCGTCGTTATACCATCGCAGCCCAACTCTAAGGTTTGTTATATTTTCGCAGGCAGCGGGCAATACACTTGAGTATAAGGTCCATTTACCTTGATGTGTTCCAGAGCAGGCATTGGCTGTACAGCCTGTTAAGCAACTTGCCCCACCACTGCAACAACTGCTTTTTGGCAAATTTGCTAATACAGTCCACGTAACACCACCATCTACACTATAAATGATCTGCGCATTATCCAGCAATGCCGTTGCAAAATGTATATATGAGAATTGAAGAGTGATACCAGTAAAACCCGTTGTATTAATTACCGGAGAGACCGCAGACTTATCAGCCGTAACACAATACAATCCATTAGATGCACACATAGCACATGGGCCAAAACCCAAATTTGTGCATCCCCCTGCATCATATGCAGCTCCAGCATCACCAATGGTGGTTGAACTAATATGTAAAGTGGGATTACCGCAATTTGCGCCTCCTCTATCACCAACTGATTTGCCTGATTCCTTATCGCTTATATAAAATATATTTGGCAGATCGCCTTCAACCGTAACATTTAAATTATTGTAACTATTTATTGTCCAGCCATGCCCGGCACTAAATCCGGTAGAATAAAATGTTTGAGAATATCCAACCTGGAATTCACTTATTAAAATTAAAACCAAAAAAATATAATGTAAATTTCTTTTCAAGTTATTTCTTTTAACAGAGTATAATATAAAAGATCCTTAACTCTACATTAAATTTCAAGAAAAAAAACCGGATATCAAAACTTTGATGGAGTTTTAACGATTGGCAATAAAACCATCAATCTGATGGATGCAAGCTTGCATTTGATCATCATGAGTAAAATTACCTTCTAAATTTATAATTTTATCTACCATTGAAATTGGCAAACGGTTATAAAAAACATGCATTTTTAAATAACTTAAAATACCATTTAAATGTTCTAAACCTCTTAAGTTACCAGCTCTACCTGACGATACACCAACAATACAGGCATCTTTAAAATTCCAGTCTTTTGGTTGAATACTATCTAAAAATGTTTTTAAGATCCCCGGAAAACTTCCGTTATATTCAGGAACAACAAAAATAAATTTCCGGTTTTTGGCCACAAATTTTTCAATAAACGCCTGGTATTCGTCGCTTCTTTTTCCAAAAACCTCGCCAAAGGCAATGTTTTCGGGTAAATCACAAAAATCTAAAATTTTAACATCTTTGTTTTTAGACTTTAAGATGCCGGCATATATTTTACTCACCTTTAAGGTGTTACTGTTTGGGCGATTGGTGCAACTTACAACAACTATTTCTTCCATAAAAATTTATTAACACAATGTGCTTTTCTTTACAGCTTTTGTTAAAAACTAAGACCACTAAAAGTGCCTAATTAGTTTAATTTTACAAACAACAATTTTACTCAATTTTTTGCACTTTATGAACATTACTTATTACGGGCACTCTTGCTTTGGCGTTGAAATAAATGGAAAACACTTATTGTTCGATCCGTTTATTAGTCCGAACGAGTTAGCAAGAGATATTGATGTTAATGCGATAAAAGCAGATTATATTCTTATTTCGCATGGGCATAATGATCATATAGCAGATGCAGAGGGCATTGCAAAAAGAACGGGTGCAAAAGTTATCAGTAATGCTGAAATAGTATCCTGGTTAGAAAAAAAGGGAATTGAAAATACCAGGGGTATGAATATTGGCGGGAAGATAAAACTGGATTTTGGAAATGTAAAGTGTGTTGTTGCTCAACACAGTAGCAGCATGCAAGATGGCAGTTATGGTGGCAACCCCATGGGTTTTGTGATCGAAAGCACTGAAGGAAATTTTTATTACGCCGGCGATACTGCGCTTACGTATGATATGAAATTAATAGGAGATTACAGGAGTATTGATTTTGCTTTTTTACCTATTGGCGATAATTACACCATGGGTGTTGATAATGCAATAATTGCCAGTGATTTTATAAAATGTAACGATATCATCGGAATGCATTATGATACATTTGGGTTTATACTGATCGATCATCAGGAAGCGATCACAAAATTTGACAGGTCGGGAAAAGAACTGACCTTAATGGAAATAGGAAGTACTATAAAAAAATAATAACGGAACACAAATACGCAGCACCATGGGAAAAATAATAGCAATAGCGAATCAAAAAGGCGGAGTTGGAAAAACAACCACTGCAATTAATTTAGCCGCCAGCCTTGCGGTTTTAGAATATAAAACATTATTAGTTGATGCAGACCCTCAATCAAACGCTACATCAGGTGTTGGTATTGATCCGGCAAATGTAAAAGCGGGATTGTACGAATGTATCATTGATAGTGTTCATCCAAAAGATGTGATCTTAAAAACAGATACACCTAATTTGTGGTTATTACCAACCAATGCAGATCTTGTAGGTGTTGAACTTGAATTAGTAAACCTTACTAATCGTGAATACATGATGAAGAAGGCTTTGGATAAAATAAAAGATAAATACGATTTTATTATACTTGATTGCTGCCCTTCATTAGGTTTAACAGTTATCAATTCATTATCAGCCGCTGATAGCGTTATTATTCCTGTACAATGCGAATACTTTGCTTTAGAAGGAATGGGTAAATTATTACAAACCATTAAAATTGTTCAGGCGCATTTAAATACAAATTTAGATATTGAAGGTGTGTTATTAACGATGTTTGATGGCCGTTTACGTTTAGCTAACCAGGTTGTAGAAGAAGTTAAAACACATTTCCAGGATATGGTATTTGATACGTTGATACAACGTAATACAAAATTAGCAGAAGCGCCAAGTTTTGGAAAAACAATTATAATGCACGATGCTATTGGAAAAGGTTCAACAAGCCATTTAAATTTAGCACGCGAGATCTTACAGCGTAACGGCTTAACAAAAATAAGCGATAGCGATCGTATGATAAATATACAGGAATCAGAAGAAGAACTAAGCGAAGACATGTAATCAAATTCAAGATTTAAAGTTCAAAATTAAATTATTTAAACAATTTTGAATCTTATACTTTAAATCTTAAATTTTTAAATTTTGAATTAAGAAAAAATGAGTAGCAATAAAAAACCGGCATTAGGAAGAGGATTAAGCGCATTGTTAGAAAATGCCAAAACAGATATTACATCAAAACATGTTGGAGATGGTGCACCAACCGTTAATTCTGTATCTACCATTAAAATAAAAAGTATTGAAGCTAATCCGTTTCAACCACGCACTAATTTTGAAGAAACTGCTTTACAGGAGTTAAGCGATAGTATTAAACAACATGGTATCATCCAACCTTTAACAGTAAGAAAATTAGGTTACGATCGTTACCAGTTAATTTCAGGAGAACGTCGTTTTCGTGCTTCGCAATTAGCGGGATTAACAGATGTACCCGCTTACATTCGCGTTGCTGACGATCAGGCTATGTTAGAAATGGCTTTGGTTGAAAACATTCAACGTGAAGACCTTGATCCGATAGAAGTTTCTCTTTCATACAAACGCTTAATTGATGAGTGTGATCTTACACAAGAACAACTAAGTGAGAAAGTTGGTAAACAACGTAGTACTGTAACAAATTTTTTACGTTTATTAAAATTACCTGCGCCAATACAAAAAGCATTACGCGATCGTGAAATTACAATGGGGCATGCAAAAGCTTTGATCAATATTGATAATGAAGATCGTCAACTGGCTATTTTTGCCTTAGCGTTAGAACAAGATCTTTCTGTTAGACAAATTGAAGACCTTGCCCGTGGCGAAAAAATTAAAGTAACACCAAAAGTTACTCGCGTTGAAAAACCATTGACAATAGAAGATAAAACCGTTGCGAAAAAATTAGAGAAGATCTTTAATAAATCATATAGCTTTAAACGTAATGCAAAAGGTGGTGGTAATTTAAACCTGAGCTTTAGCAACGATAAAGAATTACAACACATTCTTTCTTTTTTTGGGATTGAATAACAAAGAGCCGCAGATATCACAGATTTAATTTAATTTTTTTAGTTTACCGCAAAAAAACATCCGCGTAAATCTGGGCAATCTGTGGCTAAAAAATAATGGTTTGAAAAAGATCCTCATCATATCTGATACACACAGTTATTTAGAACCAAAATTAATTAAACACATTAAAGAAGCCGATGAAGTATGGCATGCCGGCGATATTGGTACAATTGATCTCTGTTTAGAAATTGAAAAATTAAAGCCCTTTAAAGCTGTATTTGGGAATATTGATGATAAAGATATTCGTATTACTTATCCTGGAAATTTATTTTTCACCTGCGAAAATGTTCCGGTTCTTATAACACACATTGGCGGTTATCCCGGAAAATATCCTGCAAGAGTAAAAGAATTATTATTAGAACATAAACCCAAATTATTTATTTGCGGCCATTCACACATTTTAAAAGTAATGTATGATAAAGACCTTGAGTTATTGCATATTAACCCGGGGGCTTGCGGTGTACATGGCTTTCATAAAGTTAAAACAGTGGTGAGGTTTGAAATAGAAGGGGCTGAAATAAAAAATTTAGCAGTAATTGAATTAGGAGAAAGAACATCCTTAACTTAGCAGCATGGAAAACGACGAGACTAAAACTTATTTTTCAGATGAAGCCCTTGCAAAATTTGCTACAGCACAGGACAGAATCGTTGAAAAAATTGTATGTCATTTATGGCAAAACAAATCCAACCCCGGAGAAACAGTTGAAGTAATTGATAATGTTGAATTACAATTTACCGACAAACAAAAACTTACTATTGGCTGTAATGCAGATGGCAACGGACTTGACGCGATAGAATACAATTATAGAAATGCAGCCATTGCATTAGAAAAAGAATTTGAAGGAAAGATCCGTGTATATGCCATAGATGCTTCTACCACCAAAATGTGGGCTGATATTATTGGAAAAAAATTAGAAAAAGTAAAAATCGAGAAAGAAAATGGTCAATACAGATCAAACGCGCTTTTACTTGATTTTGGCACAGAAAAAAGAGAAATAGAGGTAAATCCTTTAGATGGGATTATAATTGATCATTACGACGAAGAAGGGGTTTACCAGCCTTTTGTAGATGATGATCCTATAAGTTAAAAAACTAAATCATACGAAACTATTTACTGTTTCTTTTAGGCGTTGCCGCGAGGTTCGGCCTTTAAATCTATGAATACCTCACTCACGGCCCGGGCTGCTATAGGGTTCGCTTCGCTACCGTGCTCCACTTCGTTTCGCACCAAGCCCTTCGCATCCCTAACGCATGCATTAATATATAGTTTGCGTGAGCGATTGAAGTGGAAATCCTTTTTGTGAGGTACTAGCAAAAAGATTGAAACACGGCAAAAGCGCAGTGTGCTTTTGAGCGGGCCTGCGTGTTAGCTTGTGTAAGCGCGACCCGAAGGGGCACACCCAAAATAAAACAATACAATTTTAATTTAAAGAAATTTTACTTAATAAATTCTAATCATCAACACCCGTTGCCGCATTAATGATCTCGGTATCGATCACACCAATAATTTTAAAATCAGTCCGTCGGTTTTGTGCACGTCCTTCGGGATTATCACTACCATCAGCATTTTCGTTTGGTGAAATCGGTTTGCTTTCGCCGTAACCTTTTGCTTTTAAGCGTTCCGGCTTAATACCTTTACTGATCAAATAATTCACAACACTCTCAGCACGTTGCTGTGAAAGTTTTTCGTTATACTTATCACTTCCTTTACTATCCGTGTGTGATTGAATTTCTATAATTACTTCAGGATTAGCTTCCATCAAAGATAGAACGGTCGTGTCAATAGCAATTTTACTTACCTCTAAAATGTTCGATTTATCAAATTCATATTGAATGTTTGGAATACGAATTGGTTCTTTTGGTTTTTTTGCCAATAATACATTCTTTGTAATATCCTGTGAAATAGTAATAGCTTTAGTGGTCACATCAGCAGTAGTTCCTAAAAAATCATTTTTCTTTATAATTAAAAAGTAATCCTGGTTGGCTTCAACGGTAGTTTTAAAATTTCCAAGTTTATCACTCTCTACTATTTTCACCAAAAACTTTTCTTGTGTTTTTTTATCTACAAGGTAAACCTCAACAGTAGCCTGCGGTATAGCCGTATTAGGGTCGATCATCTCACCAACATTTCCAACTAAATTGATCCTTATATATTCTGATAATTTATAGGTGTAAATATCATCACAGCACGTACTATTCTTTAATGCGTTTCCACCTTTACGGTTACTGACTAAAAACCCTTCTTCCCTGTTTGGCGAAATAGTATAATAAATATCGTCAGCACCTGTATTTAAAGGTTGACCAATATTTTCAGTACTCATCCACTTTTTTCCATCACCAACTGCTTTAAAAACGTCATAACCACCCAATCCACCCATACCATCAGAGCTATAATATAATGTACGTGTTTCATTATCAAAAAAAGGTGTGATCTCGTTTTGCGCTGTATTAATTTTATTGCCCGCGTTCTTTGGTGTTTTATAAACTTTATTTTTTTTATCGTAAACAGTATACCAAATATCTAAACCGCCCCTACCCTCTTTATTATTGCTTACAAAATAAATTACTTCATTGCCTTTTGCCGGATCGGTAGTAATTGAAGGCATGGTAGATGTAAATTTTGGATTGTTTACGTTCTTTGGAAGCTTAACAGGCTCGCTCCACTCATCTCCGTTCTTTTCAGAAACGTAAATAGCACAGATCATTTCTTCCTTAAAATTTA
>JBDSFC010000080.1:0-3329 GCA_039919745.1 Bacteroidia bacterium
CATCATACTACGCTAACCACTACATCAGGGTTATTAAAAGTGTATTTAAAAGTAGCTGCAGCTTATAAAGTTCCTATCCGTTCGGTAAATATTATGCCGGCGGGTAAAGACAATACCTTTCGCACTATTTTAGATTTATTATTGCTGCAGCATGTGCCACAAAAAAAATTAAAAGAGATGCGCCGCTTTGGAAGAGAGATAAATGATTATTTAGCTAACTACGAAACAAAAATAATTACACCACACGTTTTAGAAAGCAGTCATTATGGCCCAATACCACAGGCCGGCTTTTTAGATGCCATGGCAAAAATTGAAGTGAATAAAAAACACAAGAACTTAAATAAATTTTTTAAAGATCTTTCTAAGAACGATGTAGCCAACGCCGAATTAATGGTGCACTTGATTGCCGACGACCTAAACTTATTAGAAGAAGACGATGGTATTGATTACCCGGGCATAGACCAGAATTATTTTGATAGCCGCGTTTTAGAATACCGTTCTTTAAATTCTTTTGATTACACACAATACCCCGATGTACAAATAAGTTGGTGGAGGGAGTTGGTTTAGAAAAATTCGATTTCCTACATAACCACACACGGATTACAAATCATTAAATTATTCAGTAAAAATTCCTTGTTAAATATTAAATTTCTGTTAACAAAACCTAAATAGCATACCTATAAACAATAAACCCGTTATTTTTACATTGTATTAGAATAGAATTACCCTTATGTTCGAGTTTAGTAAAACCATATTAGCAAAAGTAAGTTTTGATAAAACACTTTTTTGCAAAGAACTAATTAAAGCCATTAACTGGGTTAAGCCCGATGAAAAAACACTTTTAAAAGTGTGGTGCCTGGCTACTTTCGGTAACGAATACCAACAAGAGATCATAGAGATCTTTGGAGGGATTGGATAATTACCTTTCTCATCATTCAGTTTAGGCAAACCGATTTATTCCGGACATTTTTTCTCACTTTTGGCGCGGTAGCTAAAGCCAAAATAAAACCGTTGTCAATTTAAACTCTTATGCGCAAAAGTCTTCGCACTTTTAAATTGCAACTATCTCTGCAAAAGATCGAAAATCGAAAACTCAAACACCTGGATGCCTATAAACAGTTTTCAGTCATCGGCCTCAAAGAAATTCTGTAAGATTTGTTGTTTTGTTTTTTAACTACTGGTAATTTTAAAATGTAATAAGAATACTGCATTTTGGCGATTCGCCATTTTAAAATTACTATGAGCCCTGACTCGTTGGGAATTACAAAAGATGTTCAGTTCAGGGCGACGGAAAAAAACAAAAACATGCAAATCAAGGAATTTCTTTGAAGCCTTGATTTTTGATCAACTTTTTATCAAGAAAAAGGTGAGGCGAGAAATTAAAGAAAAACCCTCCTTCGTCGCTTTCGCGATACCTCCTTGAGAGTGCCTGAAAGGCAAAAGAGGAAATGAAATAAATATTGCAGACCGTCCTATTTAAATAAAATTGAACTGAAAGAAAAGGCAGATGGAATTTATTTTATTAAACTAAGTAATCCAGAGGCTACAAGAATAATAAAAGTGATAAAAAAATAATGTTTTGAATTAAAATTTTAATTCATTTTTTAATGATGAACTCCTTCTGCAATTTCTTCCACCATTTTTTTACAGAATGCAGGGAGGTCTTTTGGTGTGCGACTGGTAACTAAACCTTCATCAACAGCCACTTCTTCATCTACCCATTTAACACCAGCATTAATAAGGTCGGTCTTAAGTGAATGGAAAGAAGTCATTCTTCTGCCATCTAAATTATGCGTTTCAATTAATGTCCAGGGTCCATGACAAATAGCAGCGATTGGTTTTCCTTCATCTAAAAAGTCGGCTAAAAAATCCACAACTCCATCATTGGTGCGTAATTGATCCGGGTTCATAACCCCGCCGGGCAATACTACTGCGTCATAATTTCCACTTTCCACCTCATCAATTGTGAAATTTACTTCAAACTCATCACCCCAGTTCTTGTCTTTCCAGGCCTTTATTTTCCCTTTTTTTAGCGAGATAACATCTACCTTTGCGCCTTCATCCAGCAAAGCTTTACGGGGTATTTCAAATTCTGATTGTTCAAAACCGTTTGTTGCTATTATTGCGACTTTTTTTCCATTTAATTTCTTTTCCATAGTAATAAAATATAATTCTATTATTTACGTGAAATTTTTATGCCAGCTTACAATTAAGGGTGTCAAAGCACAATTAAACACAATTATTCGCCATATTGACTGCTTTATAAATGTTTTTCACTAATATCTTAATGATTAGCGTACCTTACTTCTAAACAAAAATAAATTATGAAAACAAAACAAAATTTACTCTTAACCTTAGCCTTGAGTGCATTTACTATAAGCGGTTCGTTTGCACAAACAAAAAGCGATTCTTTACAAAATGCAGTAGACCAGCAAAAAAAAGTTGAAAAACAAAAAGCGAAAGAAGATAAAAAAACCGAAAAGAAAAAAGAGGAATTAAAAAAAGCGGAAGATAAAGCGGAAGATAAAGCAGAAGACGTTCAAAAAGCACAAAAAAAAGCGGATGAGAAAGCAAAAGAAGTAAACAAGGCACAGGATAGAACTGCCGATAAAAATGAAGATTTAAGAAAGGCGGAACAAAAAGTGGAAAAAAGAACAGAAGAAAAAAGAGAAGCCGATGAAAAAGTAGAAAAGAAAGCCGCTGAAATAAAAAAAGAAGAAGCTAAAAAACAAGAGAAGGCAGACAAAAAATTAAAAAAAGAACAAAAAGAGAAAAAAGATTAAGTTATCTCAACATTATGTGCAGTGGAGTTGAGAAATGTTAACACTTCCCAGCTCCGCTCAACATGACAAAATAATTCACCTTTTCAGGGGGGATGATTTTAATGCGCTACAACTAATTTAATACTTCCTGCGGGTTTGCCATCTAAAATCAAGGTAGCGGGGTACGTACCGTTAGCTAAATTTTGCGCATCAAAAGTAGTATTTGTTTTTCCGCGCTCTAATAAATAAATAGTTTTCATTATTTTACCCGTTAGGTCGTAAATAACTACCTGTGCATCTTTTACATCATCTTTTAAATAAGCTTCAATTGTAGTACTTTCGCTAAAAGGATTTGGATAATTGCTTAATAATTTTGATTGCTCTTCCGCGATCGTTCCTTCATTTTTCTTTTTAGTGTATTCTTCAAACGAGCCACTGATCTTTAATTCCACACGACGGTTCAAAAACTGTCCTTCTGCTGTTTCGTTGGTTGCTCGGGGCATAGTTTCGCCTTTGCAATTCATAACAATGCGTGACGGATCAACCCCTTTTGCTTTTAAATAATCT
>JBDSFC010000097.1:0-7501 GCA_039919745.1 Bacteroidia bacterium
CTAAAACAAAGATCAGCGATGAAATTGGACACATGGCCTTTTTTACAGATTCAGAAGGAAACACTGTTGCTTTACATTCAAATAAATAATTTAAAATAAAAATAATGAAAGAATTCTTATTGATCTTTAGAAGAGATTCGTCAAGTAGCGAAACTCAGTTATCTCCGGAACAATTGCAGGCAATGATGAAACCCTGGCAAGACTGGATGGGAAGTATTGCTGCGCAAAACAAACTGGTAGACCAAGGCAATAGGTTGGAGCATAATGGTAATGTGGTAAAACCAAATAACGTTATTACCAATGGCCCCTATGTTGAACTTAAAGAAGCTGTTGGTGGTTATACAATTATTAAGGCAAACTCTTTAGAGGAAGCAACCGAAATTTCTAAAGGTTGTCCTATATTGCATGTAGGAGGTAGTGTAGAAGTACGTGCCATAATACCTATGAATTAATTTTTGATTAACCTTGCCTCCCGGTAATAGACCGGGAGGCTTTTTTTTAATGCAGGAAAATGAATTAATACCACATTTGTTTAGAACAGAATACAGGAAAATAATTTCTGTATTGGTTAAGTTATTTGGTATTGAACATATTGAGATCGCTGAAGATATTGTAAGCGATACTTTTTTATTGGCCGCTGAAACATGGGGGCAGAAAGGCTTGCCGCAAAATCCCGTGGCCTGGCTTTATACGGTTTCAAAAAATAAAACAAAAGATCAGTTAAAGCACAATACTATTTTTAATAAAAAAGTTGCGCCGGAGATCAAACATACCGAACCTGTTTCTCATGAAATAGAGATCGATCTCTCCAATAAAAATATAAGTGATAGCCAACTGCAAATGATGTTTGCAATTTGCAACCCTTGTATTACAACGGAGTCACAAATAGGATTAGCATTAAATATACTTTGTGGTTTTGGTGCCGAAGAGATCGCTGATGCTTTTTTAAGTAACCGGGAAACCATTTACAAGCGTTTGCAAAGGGCTAAAGAAAAATTAAAAGAAGAAAAAATAAAGATAGAACTTCCAACACAGGAGGAAATAAATAACAGGCTTGAGACCGTTTTAACTACCACCTATTTATTGTTTAATGAAGGATATTATTCTGCTTCACAAAATATTACTTTAAGGAAAGATCTTTGTTTGGAAGCCATGAGATTAACTTTTTTGCTTACCGAAAATGAGTTTACAAATAAACCATCGGTTAATGCGCTCTTATCGTTAATGTGTTTTCATTCTTCGCGATTTGATGCAAGAATAAACAAGAATGATGAAATGATTTTGTATGAAGATCAGGATGAAAATTTGTGGAGCAAAGAATTAATTGATAAAGGCGTTGACTTTTTGAATAAAGCTTCTGTTGGAAATAAATTAACAAAGTATCATATAGAGGCAGCTATCGCTTATTGGCACACCAATAAAACAGATACAAAAGAAAAATGGGAAAATATTTTACAGCTCTATAATAAATTATTAATACTTGAATACTCACCCATTGCAGCGCTTAATCGTACCTATGCATTATCTAAAGCAAATAGTAAAAAAGCAGCTATTGTTGAAGCAGAGAAATTAGACCTCAAAGATGATCATTTATATCAAACACTTTTAGCAGAGCTGTATTCAGGTATTGATGATAAAAAAGTGCTACAGCATTTAAAAAAAGCATTTACATTAGCTAAAACTATAAGTGATAAATTCGTTATTCAAAAGAAAATAAGTCTTTTAGAAAGTAAATAAATATTACTACCGAGCAATATTTATTTAGAGTAACTTTGTTTAAAGTTAAAAAATGGAAATATATAATTTGCCGCAGGATATTTTTAAGGATAAAAAAAGCATGGGAGATATCATTTTTCATGATTATGCCGCCGCAGTTGGTTCTTTTAAAGGAAAAAGTATTTTACATACACATGCTATAAGCCTTGTTATTGAAGGAGAAAAAACCATGCATTTTTCTGAGAGAACAGTTGTCATTAAAAACGATGAATTTCATTTTCTGTCCTCCAGTAATTGTATTGCTACAATGAAATTATCTGACAAACAAGTTTTTAGAAGTATTCTTATATTTTTTAATGATAAGGTTCTTTCAGATTTTTATTTAAAATATGCAACATTAATAAAGAATATAAAAGGAAAACAAAAAATAAAAAACGAACCCTATCTTTCGTTTAAAAAAGATGCATTTATACTGCACTATATCGAATCTTTAAAATTACTTTTTCAATCCAGGCTTGAAATCTCTAATGAAATGAAATTGTTAAAGTTTGAAGAATTGATGCTAAACCTTTTAGAAAAATATCCTGAAAAACTCCTTTCTTTCCAGGTATCTAAAAATAAAGAGTTTGATGATCTTGAAATAAAAAAAGCTGTGGAAACTAATTTAACAAACAATATCAGTATTGATGAACTTGCTTTTTTGTGTAACATTAGTCTATCTACTTTTAAACGCAGGTTTGTAAAGATATATGGCACCTCGCCAAATAAATGGATAGTACAAAAGAGAATGCAGATAGCTAAAGATCTTTTGCATCACTATAAAGAAAAGCCGAGTGAAGTATACTACAAAGTTGGTTACGAAAATCATTCAAGTTTTTCACAATCGTTTAAACAAACGTTCGGCATTACACCAAAGGAGTTTCAAATTCAGCATTTGACCGTAAAGCGATAGTATTTGAACAAATAGCTACAGTTTTTCGTGCCTTTCTATATTTAGATTTGTATCTGATTTAAAAAAATATAATATGCAATCTACAGTAGAAAAAAACAAAACAGCTGTTCAGCGTTTTAATAAAGAATTTATTGAGCAGGGAAATATGAATTCTTTTAAGGAATTGGTATCCGACAAAGTAATTAATCATGCCGCTCCCGAAGGCAGTTCGTCTGGTCCGGAAAGCATGACACATTTTTTAGGGATATTGAGGCACGGATTTCCTGATATTAATGTAAAGATCCTGGATCAAATAGCAGAGGGGGATAAAGTAACCAGCCGTAAGGAATTGCATGGCACCCATAGCGGAGAATTTATGGGTGTTCCGGCGTCAGGTAAAAAGGTTGTTATTCGGGTAATAGATATTATCAGGCTGGAGAATGGAAAATATATGGAACATTGGGGAATGAGTAACCTTTCAGATGTGATGAAGCAGATCTCGTCAAAATAGCCGATTTTTTTTTGCATATATTTATTACAGAATGGTTATCTTAGAGTTTAGAATTTAACCGATTAATTTCTAAACAATCTGAAATAAAAAATATGACCTTCTTATTAAGAAAAAGTGTATTTGTAATAGCATGCATTACGAGTGGCAGTGTAAGTAGCCTGGAGAATGGCTTGAATAAAGGTATTCCGGATGTGGTACTTATTCCTCAAAATGCAAATTATAAAGCCGTAGATATGCCAAGTATTTTATTTACATTCAATTCAACGCAGATCTATAGAGAAAAAGAGGAAGATCAAAAAATGTACGATCAGAAAGTAAATAGTAATATTGAACGCGCAAAAAAAATATTTAATGAAGAAACCTCTACTGTAATTGAAATTTGCGGGCATTGTGATTCAAGAGAAGCTAATAAGAAAAAATTATCTTTTGCCCGGGCAAAATATATTGCTGATGAATTAATTAAGAAGGGAATTTCTAAAAAGCGAATAGTTGTAAAAGGAGAAGGGGACGAAGAGCCATTAATGTCTAAAGCAACCATAGATGCTGCGCAAACTGATGAGGATAAAGAAAACATGTATCTTCAAAACAGGAGAATTACTATAAAAATATTACGTTGGGATTATAAAGAGAAAACTAAATAACTATTTTTTTCTTTCACCAATCTGTTGTCTCCACATGGCATAATACAGGCCTTTTTCATCGATCAGGTCTTCGTGTTTGCCTTTTTCAATTATCTGGCCTTGCTCTAAAACAAAAATAGTATCAGCATGCATGATAGTTGATAAACGGTGGGCGATCAAAATGGTGATCTGTGCTTTTGAAGCGCTAAGGTCTCTTATTGTAACCGAAATTTCTTCTTCTGTGATCGAATCCAATGCAGAAGTTGCTTCATCAAAGATCAGTAGCTTTGGATTTCTTAATAAAGCGCGGGCAATTGATAGTCGTTGTTTTTCACCACCACTTAGTTTGATCCCGCCTTCGCCGATAGTAGTTAAAATGCCGTCAGTAGCTCGTTTTAATAAATTCTGGCAAGCTGCTTTATTTAAAACGCTGATGATCTCTTCATCAGTAGCACTTGGTTTTACAAATAATAAATTATCTTTAATCGTACCGCTAAAGAGTTGTGAGTCTTGCGAAACTAAACCCAATTGCATTCTTAGTTCAGTTAAATTAATATCTGTAGATTTAATGCTGTTGTATAATACTTCTCCTTCGTTTGGTTTATATAAACCCAACAATAATTTTACCAATGTTGTTTTTCCGCTTCCACTGGGACCAACAAAAGCAATAGTTTGGCCACTTTTAATATCAAGATCAATATTCTTAACCGCGTAACCCATACTACTTGTATGTCCGAAGGATACATTTTTAAAATGCACCTCTTTAATTTCACCAAGTGTAGACGGACTTACGGGTACTTCTTCTGATGGAGAATTTACCAGTTTGGAAAAATTATCCATACTTACTTTAGTTTCATTATAAACTGTAATTACATTCCCAAGTTCCTGTAACGGATTAAAAATAAAAAATGAAAAGAACATCAAAGTAATAAGATCACCGATCTTAATAACGCCGTTAAAAACAAAACAGTATAAAGAAAAAACTAATAATGTTCTTACAAGATGTACAGTGGTTCCTTGTATAAAACTAAGTGAGCGTATAAAACGGACTTTTTTTAGTTCTAATCCTAAAATACGTAAGGTGTTTTTATTTAAACGTTTCTCTTCCTGCTCAACAAGGCCTAAACTTTTTATAAGTTCTATATTACGTAACGATTCAGTAGTAGCGCCTGCAAGAGCGGTTGTTTCACCTAAAATTTGTTTAGAAATAGCTTTTATTTTCTTTCCTAAAAAAGAACTTATAAAACCAATAACGGGAACGGTTGCTAAAAATAGCGGGCCTAAAAGCCAATGAATATTCATGGCATAGATAAATACAAAAATGACCCCTATTAAAGATTGAAATACAAGGCTAATGAATAAATTTACAAAACGTTCAGTATCTGATTTTACTTTTTGTAAGCGGCCTAATGTTTCTCCACTCCGTTGATCTTCAAAATCTTTGTAAGGAAGAGATAATGCTTTTTTGATCCCATCCATATACATTTGCGCGCCGGTGCGTTGAATGATAATGTTGGTAAAATAATCCTGGAAATTTTTTGCAATACGCGACATAAGTGCAGCGCCAATAGAAAGTAAAAGAAAAAAACTTACTGCTTTTGTAAATTCACTAAAGGTAGCACCCGTATGCCAGTAATAAGTGGCGTCTTCAGTATGCGGTGCGCTAAAACGGTTAATTAGTTTTCCGGTAATAATAGAATCACATAATGAAAAACATTGGTTAATAGCTGCAAGAACAAGTGCAATTATTAAAAGTTGTTTGTGTTGTTTAATGTACTTTAAAAGTATTTTCATAAATAAGACAACAAATGTATGAAGTTTTTCTCATACAGTTCCCGCCTTAGAAAAACTAATGTTAAATTAAATTAAGGCACAGTTGTATAAAAGGTTTTGTCTTATGTAAATAAAAAAAAGGACACAAAATGGGTTTATGTCCTTTTTTATAAAGATAGATAATGAAATTTATTGAGCATTCCAGCCGCCATCAATCGGTATCGCTGTGCCTGTAATAGTATTAGAATGATCTGCGGCCAATAACAATGCCATTTGGCCCAAAGTTTCAAGGCTTACAAATTCTTTAACAGCTTGTTTATATAACATTACTTTATTTACAACATCATCGGCACTCATATTATGGGCTTTTGCCTGGTCTGCAATTTGCTTTTCAACCAAAGGTGTTTTTACATAACCCGGGCAAATAGCGTTGCAGGTAATATTAAACGGTGCGCCTTCTAATCCTAAAGTTTTTGTAAAGCCTACAATACCATGTTTACTGGCAACGTAAGCACTTTTAAATTCTGATGCTACCAAACCGTGGGCAGATGCGATATTAATGATCCTTCCGAATTTACGTTCTTTCATACCAGGCCAAACAGCTTTTGATAAATAGAAAGCAGAAGTTAAATTAATTCCAATAATAGCATTCCACTTTTCATCCGGAAATTCTTCGATCGGCGAAACGTGTTGAATACCTGCATTGTTGATCAATACATCAATTTTTCCAAATTTAGAAATACCATCACTTACCATTTTACGTAATTCTTCCGGCTTAAGCATATTGGCATTGCTATACATTACCTGTATACCAAATTCTTTTGCTACACCATCTGCAATTTCTTGTCCGTTTGGTTCTAAACCATTAAAAATAATATTGTATTGTTTTGTTTTTGCGAACTCACGCGCAATGCCTAAACCAATACCACTTGTACTTCCTGTAATTAAAGCTGTTTTTTGCATAATATTAAATATAATACCAAATCTACCAAAGATTTTTACTTAAAAAAAGACTTTAGTAACTTGTTAATTATTATTTATTCATTTTATAACGATAAATAGCTTCAATATCATCTTTCTCATCATAAGACACATTTAATTCGGTTATTAGCCCATTATTTAAACCATATACCCAACCGTGGATCTCAATTTTCTTTCCTTCGCTCCAGGCGTTTTGTACAATTTTGGTTTTTGCGAGGTTACGAACCTGTTCTATAACATTTAATTCAGTTAAACGATCGGCTCTTTTATCTTCATCAACAATTGAATCCAATTCTATGTGATGTTTAAAATAAACATCTTTAATGTTTCTCAGCCAATTATCTACAAGGCCAAAACTTGTATTGCCCATTGCTGCACGTATACCACCACAACCATAATGACCACATACAATAATATGCTTTACTTCCAAAACATTAACGGCATATTCTAATACACTCATTAAATTAAAATCGGTGTGTACAACTACGTTTGCAATATTGCGGTGAACAAATATTTCACCACTTTCTGTATTGGTAACTTCATTAGCAGGCACCCTGCTATCACTGCATCCTACCCATAAATAATCGGGCTTTTGACCTAATGAGAGTTTTTTGAAATATTCAGGATCGTCAAATTTTTTTGATAAGGCAAAACGACGGTTACCTTCAATTAGTTTTAAATAAGCATTATCCATTGAGTTTAAATTTAATTAGTTCGACATCTATTTTTTTGTTTTTTGCGGTGATCAGAAAATCGGAGATAACATCTTTTGAGTCCCTGTTTATTTTTTTATTGATCGAGCCGTCAATAATCACTTTACTATTTGGTTGTAAAGAATTAAAAAAACGGATAAGATAACCTTTATTAAAAAAAGTAAGATGTTGCGGTAGTTTTACAAGATAATATAGTTTACCATCAATAGTATCGCTGCTGGCATCAAAAGAAAATTTAATATTATCCCTGATAATA
>JBDSFC010000140.1:0-6426 GCA_039919745.1 Bacteroidia bacterium
TGAAAGTGTGGGATTTAACGTCCGAAGCTTTCCCTCATCATTCAAGGATAATCGTAAAGAAGAATATATTAAATTATATTACTGAGCGAACAATAATAATAAACTGGGTAATTCAATAGCCTAATTGAGTAAACATTTTCTCACATGTTATAATCTACGGAATTGCATGTATAATTTAATGTTTAATAATCAATCCCCCTAATTGCGTTGCATTTCTGAGAGAAAAATAATTGAATAAGTTTAATAAAGATTGAGCAAAGTTCGCGAAAGCTTTAGAAAAGCTTGGAATAAACCCGTTTATGATCCTAATTTATATTCTTAAAGATTATCAAATGCTGGCAATTTATTAAAGATATTTGCAAGGATTGTATTATAATTGGCTGCATACATCGGCTTAGTGACGCAATCTAAGGCGCCTAAAGCCACAAGTTTTGCTTTGGTTTCATCATCACAGGAAGTAGTAAACATACAAACGGGAATGTTTTTATAGTGATCGTCACTTTTTATGGCTTCAAGAAAATCCATACCACTCATAAATGGCATATTAATATCGCAAAGTATTAGGTCAGGAAATTTTTTATGTATTAAATTAGATTCTGATATTCCTAAATAATTCAAACCTTGCGTACCATCATAAACTGAAATAAGACTTATGTTCGAACCAAACTCACGAATGGCAGATTTTACAAAAAAGTGATCGTCCGGGTCATCGTCAATAATTAATATATTAAATTGCTTCATACCCTTAACTCGAAAATGATAAATTTGATGGAAAACAAATATAGAAGATATTTTCGTTATTGTTTAAAATCATGAAACTTTGACAATTTATTACGTTAAACAGATATACCAAGCCGTTTAAAAGCGCAATCTCATTTTACTTTATAGCTGTATAAAATCACCTTCGGGGTGCATTTATTAATTTTTACTGTTCATAAAAACCGTACGATACAATTTCCTAATCAAATTATTAATATTAAAATTTATAATACTCCCAAAGCCCGGTATTTTGTAAATCCCCTTTATTCTTCAATACATAGTAAAAAAGCATTTATCATGAGAACAAATTTGTTTTGAGAAATCTTTTAAAAGAAAAAAAATTGCAAACGATATGTTTGCGACCTTCTAATTTATTTTGTGCCCTTTGCAAAAAAGAGAGGCTATTATTTATTTTTTACGCCCAAATCATTTTAAGTAAAAGCTTACGGATGAACTTTAAGTAATTCTTCCCTTCGTAATTCTTTATATAGCTTTTTAAGCGCCTCTTCATCTTTTAAAATATAGTCGAAACCAAGATTAGAATAATATACGGAGCCATCATCTGAAAGAACAATATCGACTTTGTTAAATGTAAAAACCTGAATTCGACTCTTTGACTTAACTTCTACTTTTTTAAAGCCGTAAGCTTCAATTATTTCTTTATTCAATAAATCGTTCATTGATCAAATGTAAGATAAAATTACGCGTTACTTTGCTACGTTTTGTAGATAGTTATTTCTGAATTGTTCTGTAAGTTAATTTAAGATCGTCTTCTCAAGATTTCCCATTGCTGGACATTTCGCTTTGACATTGTTTTCTTTTTGATATAAAATTTTATGCCAATAGATTTAATCCAATACAAAATAAAAACAATGCATTTCGCCAATGAAAAATGAATTTTTAAATATTATGAATACGAATCAAACTAATAAAAAAGAAAATGAAACAATATTAAAAGATCAGTTAACAGAAGTTAACAAGAAAATTGAATCAACTGAGGTGAAATCCATTATTGGTGATATTGAAAAGAGCTTTACGAAAAATTTAAGGGAAAATATAAATCAGAAAAAGCAAAATTTTGGATGAAATAAATGGCTTGCAAATAAATTTATCGAACCTTCAAAAATCGCAAAAAAACATTGTAACTTATTGATGGACACTCCGTCATTATAGCGTTCTGGAGATTATGATGAAAAAAGAGAGATTCAAAACATTCTGTTTCCAGAAGGATTTTGTATTTCCGTGAACTGACGATTATCGAACCGCTAAAATAAATGCCTCAATTCTCATTATCCTACAATTGGCGGGCACTTTAGGGCAAAAAAATGCGGAACTTCTAATTTGCTTTTAGAAAGTTCCGCTTTGGTAGCGGGAGATGGATTCGAACCAACGACCTTTGGGTTATGAGCCCAACGAGCTACCCCTGCTCTATCCCGCACTATATCTTTATTAATGAAATGTGCCTTATTTTGAAGGTGCAAATATACAACTTGTTTAATTGTTAAGCAAATAACTTATTAACATCAAAAAAAATAACATTTTCTATTTTAATAAATTGGCTTATCCATCTCTATCATTAAGTTTAACGGATAAACAAAACCGTTTGAAAAAACAATTTTATTGATTTTTTACACCATTAAACCTTTAATAAAATTATAAAAATTATAAAATTTTGTAACTAATTTGCATTATCACCACTCAAAATATAAAAACAGCGGCTATTCTAGATTCTGAATAAATAACATACATTTAAGCTTTATTAGGGCTGAAAATTTTAAAAATAAATTACTTTTTTGGAAAACAATATTACATCGGACAATACAACACCTACTTACGACGCCATCATTATTGGTTCTGGTGCCGGAGGCCTTGCCACAGCACTTTGTCTTGCCAAGGCAGGGCAAAAGGTTTTGGTTCTGGAACAGCATTATGTACCGGGCGGCTGGTGTCATAGCTTTCATTTGAACGGTCAACGCTTCAGCCCTGGTGTACATTACATAGGTCTTATGGCTGAGGGAGAATCAACCAATATACTTTATAAAGGCCTGGGGATCGCTAATGAGCTTGTGTTTTTCCAGATGACAAAAAAAGGATACGAGCACTGTCATATAGGAAGTAAAAAAATTGATATGCCTGCGGGTATACATAATTTGTATGAGGGGCTGGCAAAAGAGTTTCCAAAAGAGAAAAAAAACCTCAAAAAATATCTTGATATTATTGAAAATGTGGGTAACCAGGTACAATTAATTCCTAAAATGCGCACATTTTGGGATCATGTTACTATTCCCTATCGCACCCGCCACATGGGTAAATACGGTTTGTTCAGCCTAAAAAGAGTAATTAACTGGTATATAAAAGATCCTCTTTTAAAAGCAGTATTAAGTATTCAATGCGGTGATCATGGTTTGCCTCCATATAAAGCGAGTTTTCCGGTTCACTGTGTTTTAATGAGCCATTATTTCCAGGGAGCGTATTATCCGATGGGCGGTGGTGGTGGCATTGTTAAGGGAATGACAAACGTGTTTAAAAAACATGGTGGCGAATTGCAGGTTAAACAAAATGTTAAACGCATTTTAATAGAGAACAACCGGGCTTTTGGTGTAGAACTAAGTGATGGAAAACAAATTTTCGCGAAAACAATTATATCAAATGCAGATCCCTCTTCTACTTACTTAAAATTAGTTGGAAAAGAAAATTTAAGCAATAAGCTTCAAAAAAAATTAGCAGGCACCACCTATTCAGCTACATCGTTGATCCTTTTTCTTACGCTCGATATGGACGTAAAAAAAGCGGGAATGGATTCAGGCAATATCTGGTCTTTAAGAGACGAAAATATTGATGAAATATATAATGAATTGACAAGTGATGACGTTTTAAAAGGAGAAGAATTTCCGGCGGTATTTATAAGCTGCACAACACTTAAGGATCCGGCATCTTTTAACGGGCGGTATCATAGTTTTGAAGTAGTAACATTTATTGAGTATAACAGTTTTAAAGAAATTGAAGAGCAAGATTATCATTCTGAACGTTACGCAGAAATGAAAAAGAAGATCATTTACAAATTTTTAAATAATGTAGAAAAAGCTATTCCGGGCGCAAAACAACATATAGTACAAGTAGAATTAGGAACTCCAAAAACAAACCAATTCTATATTAATTCTACCAATGGAAATGTTTACGGAACAGAAAAAACATTTAAACAAATTGGCCCTTTTTCTTTCAAGAACAAAACAGAAATTGAAAATTTATACATGTGTGGCGCTAGTACTTTAGCTCATGGCGTTGCAGGAGCAGCTTATTCAGGCGTTGCAACAGCAGCAATAATCCTCAACTCTACATCTGACGAGCTTTTGAAAGATCAGGAAGGTCAAACATTAAGAATATATGATGCCGAAGATGAATCTACATGGCCACAATCGGTTCATCAAAAAATTGAAGATAGAAAAAGAAGATTCAAAGAGATAGATCTAAAAGATCTTTTACCTGATATTAAAAATAAAGAAATGGCTTCCCACAAAAATGGTTAATTTTGTGCGATCTCAAACCATTTAGGAGGAGATCTGTTAACTATGGCTACACATAAATCCGGTTTCGTAAATATTATTGGCTGTCCTAACGTAGGCAAATCAACGCTTATGAATGCCTTGGTAGGAGAGCGTTTGAGCATTATTACCTCAAAAGCTCAAACCACACGTCACCGTATTATGGGTATTGTAAGTGGCGAAGATTACCAGATCGTTTTTAGCGACACTCCCGGCATTATTAAACCGCTTTACCGTTTACAGGAAAAAATGATGCAGTTTGTGATCACTGCTTTTGCAGATGCTGATCTTTTTTTATTGATAACGGATGTGTTTGAAGATATAAAACTGGAAGAGTCTTATTTGGAAAGACTTCAAAGAACAGAAACGCCTATCCTGCTTCTTATTAATAAAATTGATATTACCACGCAGGAAAAACTGGAAGAAAAATTACTTTACTGGCGTGAAAAATTACCCCAGGCAGAAATAATTGCGATCTCTGCGCTTGAAAAATTTAATATTGACAAGATCATGTCCCGCATTATTGAAAAACTCCCTGATGGTAATGCGTATTACAGCAAAGAAGAATTTACCGATAAATCAGAACGTTTTTTTGTAAGCGAAATTATACGTGAAAAGATCTTGTTGAATTATAAAAAAGAAATTCCTTATAGTGTTGAAGTGGTTGTAAATTCTTTTAAAGAAGAAGAAAAGATCATTAAAGTACAGGTAGATATTTTAGTGGAACGCGATAGTCAGAAGGGCATTATCATTGGCGATAAAGGCTCTGCCCTAAAACGTGTTGGCGTTCAGGCAAGAAAAGATCTTGAAACATTTTTCAAAAAACAAATATTTTTAGAATTGTTTGTGAAAGTAGATAAAGACTGGCGTAGCAATGATAAACGATTAAATAATTTTGGGTATTAGTAAGCCGCAGATTTGAAATGTCATTCTGACGATAGGAGGAATCTCTTTTCAAAGATGCTTCGTTCCTCAGCATGACAATTTACTAATCAAACTTCAAAGTCTTAATTGGCGTTAATTTGGTAATTATTAATGTTGGAAGTAACAGCATAATAAAACAAACTATAAAAGTTCCAATACTCAATCCTAAAAAGTACATCCAGTTAATATCTACAGCTACATATTCCACGTAATAAATACTGCTATCCAGTTTTACAACCTTAAAATAATATTGTAATAAACAGGCGGTTATTCCAAACAGGTTGCCCCACAACAAACCTTTACCAACTAACTTTAAACTGATCATCAAAAAGATCTTCCTTACATTAGCATTGCTCATGCCCAATGCTTTTACAAGGCCAACCATATTAGTTCTTTCCAATATTAAAATAAGCAACGCGGTTATCATATTAATGGTTGCAACCGCTATCATTAACACCACAATAATAATTCCATTTATATCCAGTTTATCCAACCAAATAAAAATGTTTGAATACAATTCTTTAACACTGTTAACATTAAAATTATATCCTAAAAGGTCTTGCACACTTACCAGGTTCTCATCCAGTTTTTTAAAATCTGTTATTCTTATTTCATAATTACCAACTTGGTTCTCATTCCAATAATTAAGCCGTTGTATCTGTCGCAGATCAACAAACGAAAGGCTGTTATCGAAATCAGAAAAACTGGTCCTGAAAATGCCGCAAATAGTAAAATTGCGTGAGCGTTGTTCGTATTTTATTATTTTTTCTTTTACAGTACTATCATATACTTCATGCTGTGAAATAAAATACACGAGCATTTTTTCATTTATTTTTAGATCCAATTTTTCTGCAAGACTGGAACTGATCAAAACATCTTTACTGGCTTCCTGGCCTGTTAATAAAGGCAAGCGGCCCTCTACCAAATATTTTTTTATAAACTCAAAATTATAATCACTGGTAATCCCTTTTAAAATTACACCTTCATTTTCGGTTTCCGTCTTTAAAATACCGTTTTTAAATGCTGTAGATTGCAGGTAGCTTACAAATGGCAATTTTTTAATTACTTCCAGTGAATCTTTCGTTAAATAAATAGGCTCGGGCTCATTACTGGCATTTACATTAATATTGCTGACTACAAGGTCTGTGGTTAAGCCTGTGATCCGGTTAACGATCTCTTTTTTAAAGCCAAGTACAATACT
>JBDSFC010000172.1:0-7513 GCA_039919745.1 Bacteroidia bacterium
TTTGAATAGAATTGACGCTATCAATCGCATTCTTCCCGGATGCGGTATTAGCACAGATATTATTACCGGTTTTTGTGGTGAGACAGAAGAAGATCACGCAGATACTTTAAGTTTATTAAAACAAGTACAATACGATTACGCATTTCTATTTATGTATAGCGAACGTCCGAAAACATTGGCTGAACGCAAGTATAAAGATGATGTGCCGGAAGAAATTAAAAGTCGCAGACAAAGCGAAATTGTTGCAATACAGCGTGAGAACAGCGGCATTAAAACAAAAGCAGGAGTTGGAAAAGTACACAAAGTATTAATTGAAGGCTTCTCAAAAAAATCGGATGAAATGTTTATGGGAAGAAACACGCAGAATACCGTTGTTGTTTTTCCAAAAGAAAATTATAAAAAAGGAGACTATGTCAATGTGCTGGTAAAAACATGTACGGCATCAACTTTGATTGGTGAAGTAATACATTGATTAAAGATAAAGGATTAAAGACAATATTGTTTATGAATCATAACTTTAGAGAATTAAAAATCTGGCAAAAAGGAATCGACTTAGTTGATCTATGTTATGATTTCGTGAAGGATCTTCCTAAAGAAGAAAAATACAATTTAATCTCTCAGATAACACGTTGCGCTTGCTCTGTTCCAACTAATATTGCCGAAGGTTGTGGAAAAAGAACTTCGAACCATTTCGCCGAATATTTGTCTACTTCATTAGGATCTTGTTTTGAATTGGAAACACACATAGTGATTTGCGATAGAAGAGATTTCGGAAAAAAAGAATTAAGAATAGAATTAACAGAAAAAATAAATGAATTGAAAAATATGATCTTTAATTTTCGCGAGAAGATCGCTGATAAAAAAGTCATAAATCATTTATCTTAAATCATTTGTCAATAACAAAATGAATACCCAGGATCTAAAACAAAAATTCGGAATAATAGGAAGCAATGCATTACTTGAAAGAGCTGTGGATATTGCACGACAAGTAGCACCAACTGATCTTAACGTTGTTATTAATGGCGAGAGCGGAACAGGTAAAGAAGTTTTTCCGCAGATCATTCATCAAAACAGCGCAAGAAAACATGGCCCCTACATTGCCGTTAACTGCGGCGCGATACCCGAAGGAACTATTGATAGTGAATTATTCGGACACGAAAAAGGTGCGTTCACGGGCGCAACAGAAGCACGTAAAGGTTATTTTGAAGTAGCCAACGGCGGTACTATTTTTTTAGATGAAGTTGGTGAATTACCATTAGCAACACAGGCAAGATTACTTCGTGTTTTAGAAAGTGGAGAGTACATTAAAGTTGGAAGTAGTAAGGTTTTAAAAACAGATGTTCGCGTTGTAGCAGCTACCAATATTAATTTTTACCAGGCATTGGAAAAAGAAAAATTCAGGGCTGATCTTTATTACCGTTTAAATACGGTACCAATTTATCTTCCGCCATTGCGCGAAAGAAAAGACGATATCCATTTATTGTTTAGGAAATTTACCAACGATTTTGCAGCGAAATACAGAATGCCTGTAATAAAATTAACCGCAGATGCAGAACAGGTTTTAGTAAATTATTTTTGGCCGGGTAATATTCGTCAGCTAAAAAATATTGCTGAACAAATCTCTATTATTGAAAAGAACCGCGAGATAAATGCGGAATTACTTTTAAAATATTTACCGCAATACAATTCTAACAACGTACCAACTGTTTTAAGAAATGATAATTTTTCTTCAGGAGGTTCTTCATTTGAGAACGCAGATAAAGAAATTATTTTTAAAGTTATGCGTGATACACGTGCAGAATTGAACGATCTTAAAAAAGTAGTTTACGACCTTGTTACAGCCGCAAGCGGAAAGATAAATAAGGATGACGTACAGATCATTAATAGAATTTATAATGGTAACGAATTAAGCAATGATAATAACGGTATGAGTTATACACCGGTTATTCAATCTGGTAATTCCAACTCGCAGGTAATTGAAGTAGAAGAAACTTTATCATTACAGGATAAAGAAATTGATATGATCAAAAAAGCATTGCGTAAACATAAAGGCAAACGTAAATATGCCGCAAAAGAATTAGGAATAAGCGAAAGAACACTTTATCGTAAAATTAACGAGTATAAAATAGAAGAATAGATTGCGTTATGTATTTACATATTTAATTTTTCTTGCATTTGCATTAAGCTCATGTAAAACCCGTATTTCATTGAGTGGCGCCACTATTCCACCGGAGGCTAAAACTATAAGCGTTGGTTTTTTTACCAATAATACAAGCTTAGGCGCACCAAGTTTATCGCAGCGTTTTACAGAAAAATTACGTGATGTTGTTTCACAACAAACAAATCTCGCTCTATTAAAAGCAAATGGCGATCTGCAATTTGAAGGTTATATCTCTGATTATAATGTATCACCAATTGCTATCTCTGCCGACCAGGCAAGTCAAAATAGGATGACCATTACAGTTAATGTAAAATACACCAACAAGTTTGAGGCGTCAAAAAATTTTGAACAGAACTTCACACGCTTTGTAGATGTGGCTAGTGATAAGAATATATCAAGTGTTGAACCGGAGTTGGTTTCGGAAATTTACAGGCAATTAACCGAAGATATTTTTAATAAAGCATTTAATAACTGGTAAAATGCAGGCAGCAGAATTATTAAAATATATAAAAAATCCCGCGTTACTTGATAAAAAAAGTACTGCAGAGCTGCAAAAACTGGTGAATGATTTTCCGTATTTTCAATCGGCGCATTTATTATTAAGCATGTCGTCAAAAAAATGGGATGCTTCTGTTTACCAGCAAAGCCTTAAAAAAACAGCTATTGTCGCTACTAACCGCGCGCATTTGTTTCACTTGATCCATCAATTGGAAAACAATGTTGCCATAGAGGAAGAAAAGAAAATTGTTGTTGAAGAAAAAGTAATTGAACAAAAAAATAACCTGGAAGATGTAAAACACGAACTGGATATTTTAAAAGCAACAGATGTTGTAACCGAAAACAAAAAAGAAGAAGTTCTTGTTAAAAAAACAGTAGATCCTGAAGAAGTTTTTGAAAAAGAAATTGAAAAGCATCTTGTAGAATCTTTTGTAGAAAAAGAGATTTTAAAAACATCTGAGATCCATTATCCTTCACTTAAAAAAGAAGAACCAGCCAACTTTAGTGATTGGTTATTGTTCCTGAAGAAAAATAATGGACAATCGTACTCAAACATTGAAGAAAAAGTAAATGCTCAAAAAGAAAAAGATCTTGCTTCAAAAAATTCTGATATAAATCAAAAGATAGAAGAAACAAAAAAAGCAATTTCTAAAAAAGAAAAGAACAAAGCATTGATCGATAAAATAATTGACACCAATCCAGGACTAATAAAGAACAAGGAAGAACCTAAATTTTACACCCCGGATTCCAAGGCAAAAGAGAGCCTTATTGAGAACGAACACCTTGTTACAGAGACTTTAGCCCGGATTTACGCCTTGCAAGGTAGTGTAAATAAGGCAGTTAGAGCTTACGAGATATTAAGTTTGAAATTTCCACAAAAAAGTGCTTACTTTGCATCCCTGATTCAAAAATTAAAAAATAACCAATAAAAATATAAAACATGATCTTGTCGATTTTAATTATTGTAGTGTGTATCTTATTGATCTTAGTAGTATTAGTTCAAAATTCAAAAGGCGGTGGTATTCAAAGTCAATTTGGTGCTGCAACTCAAATTATGGGTGTTAAACGTGGTACTGAATTTATTGAAAAAGCTACCTGGGGTTTAGCAATGGTATTAATTCTTTTAAGCGTTTTAATGGCTCCAAAAAGCGGTTCTGTTCAAACAAGTAATGAAGAGAATGGTTCTATTGCGAAAAAGAAAGCACAAAGCGCGGTAGCAATACCTCAACAACAACAAGCTCCAGTTCAACAACCTGTACAACAGCCTAAATAATTTAAACATTCAAAATAATAAAAAGCCATCATAACAGATGGCTTTTTTGTTTTGTAAACAACCGTTATGTTAACACATATTTAAATTAATCTTTAATAAATTAGCAGTCTTTTTAACTTTGTAAAAAAACAATTATGCAGGTTTTTAAATTTGGTGGCGCATCGGTTAAAGATGCTGATTCTGTAAAAAATGTTGCTTCCATTTTAAAAAAAAATGCTACACAATCTACCATTGTTGTTATTTCAGCAATGGGTAAAACAACCAATAAATTAGAGGAGCTGGTTAACGCTTACTTTTATAAAGAAGGAGATATACAAAGCACTTTAGCAGATCTAAAAACATATCACCTTTCTGTTTTACACCAGTTAATTCCAAATAAAGAGCATTCGATCTATAACGACATTGAAAATGTTTTTGTTGAACTGTTATGGGCTCTTGAAGAAGAACCATCATCTACCTACAATTATCATTATGATCAAATGGTATCACAAGGAGAAGTGTTGGCAACAAAAATAGTTTCTGGATATTTAAATGAAAGCGGTGTAAAAAACAAATGGATGGATGCGCGTGGGTTTATTCAAACGGATAATTCTTACCGCGAAGGAAAAATTGATTATGAGTTAAGCCAAAAATTAGTTCAAACAGATCTGTTACCTGTTTTTAATTCTTTTAATATTATTATCACACAAGGTTTTATTGGTGGCACTTCTGAAAATTACACAACTACGCTAGGGCGCGAAGGAAGTGACTACACTGCTGCGTTGCTCGCTTATTTTACAGATGCTGAAAAAGTAATTATCTGGAAAGATGTTCCCGGTGTTTTAAATGCCGATCCAAAATATTTTAAGAACACAAAAAAAATTGATGAGCTTACCTATCACGATGCAATTGAATTGACTTACTTTGGCGCATCGGTTATTCATCCTAAAACCATTAAACCACTTCAGAATAAGAATATTCCGCTTTTTGTAAAATCATTTATTAAACCTGAAGACGCAGGCACCATCATTAAAGAAAGTGATAAACGCAATAATGTTCCGAGCTATATTTTTAAGGCCAATCAAATTCTTTTATCCATACAGCCAAAAGATTTTAGTTTTATCGCTGAAGATAATTTAGGAACCATTTTTACTTTATTTTCAAAACACAATGTGCATGTAAACATGATGCAGAACTCAGCAATTAGTTTTAGTGTTTGCATGGATGATGATAATCATAAACTGGAACCGCTATTAAACGACCTGCAGGAGCAATTTAAGGTACTTTACAACAAGAATGTTCAATTAATGACCATCCGTAACTACGACCAGGAAACCATTGCTAAATTAAGCCAGGATAAGACCATTATTATTGAGCAGCGAAGTCGTAATACGCATCAAATGGTAATGAAAGAAGATATTTAATTCTGAAAAGTTTAGCCACAGATTTCACAGATTATTATTTTATTAATAAAAACAAATCTGCGTGAATCTGAGTAATCTGTGGCAAAAGAATTAGTTCTTTGCTACTTTTATCGTTTTCAATAAAGTAGTTGAATTACTCACTTTTAAAAGATAAACACCTGCAGCTAATGCGCTCATGTTCATTTTTAAATTGCCTTCTTTTTCTGAAAGATTATCAAAATTTGAAGAAGCAACTAATTTACCTTGCATATCCATTACCTGTAATGTTAAAGCATTAAAAATGTTGTTCTTGTAATTAAAGTTCAATTCATCTTTTACAGGCGATTCAACAAAAAATTCAGAAGCAAGTACTGTTTCATTTAACCCTGTGGCCATACAAACAGGTATGGTTGCAATATACGGCAGTTTGTTATATTCAGTAATTGTCAATAATAAATTCTGACTTGTAGTATACGTTTGTGTAAAAACAACATTTGTATTGCCCGACGTTATAAGAGCTGTACCAACTATTTGATTATTTTGAGAAACACTTGCATATGTATTTACACCAAATGATGATGTTAATGAGAAAGAAGTTGCGCATGAAATAATACAGGGATCATGGTTTGCAGTAATATTAGTTGGACTTAAGCAACGGAACATACATGATGGATCACCAAACAATACCCAGGTTTCCATTAACTCTTCGCCGGTTGGTGTTGAATAATTATCCAACATATGCATTTGTCCGTTATAAAATAAACCTCCTAAAGTATATTTTTTATTATTCACATATTGATTGGAAATAATGTCGCCAATTTCATCTTCCGTATCCATTGGCTCTGCCCAAGCCATTAAGATCGAAGATCCTGCAGAAGCAATTGCACCTGTTGGACCAGCTGAGTTTTTAGCTCTTAAAAATGCTTCCGATAAGCAAGTGCCTCCAATAAATGTTCCGTTATTACAAGCTACCTGCACCGAGAATGGATACATACCATTGTTGGTTGAAACGCTAATATTGCTGCTGCTATAGTTACTCGTTACACAAACATTTTGTGCACCATGACCACAATATAAAAAGATAGATGAACCTCCATTTACGGCATTTGAAACCATTGCTGCGTTCGGATCGCCGGCAGCGTCATTACCAGCATGCGAGCTGTCATAAAATTCATGAAAATAAGTATAACTATTTGCAACTAATTTGTTTCCGATCTTGCGCATGTGCTGCCAATCTGCTTCACCTTCGTCACCAATACCATAGCCTTGATTAGAACCAATACCAATGCCTTTTGTATACCAGGTTCCTGCCATTGGATTTTTTTCGTATTCTAACGTACGGTTAACCATAGTAGTAATTTCGGCTGCTACCGCAGAAGAAAAACGACCGATCATAATTTCAGGATAGTGATCATTGCCACTTAATAATCCGTAATACGAATCGCTCCATTTTGTTTCAGAGCCTGTTATGCCGGCATTGTATGCATTAACCTGTTCATGATCACCCACCAATAGAACATATAATAAATTTGGATGTGAGGCATAATAATTTTGAATATAAGTTTGCACTTGTGCATAGGTAGTACCACTTGTAGCAGAAGAAACTAATTCTGTTTTAATTCCTTTTTGATTTTTCCAATCGGCTAAAGGTTGAATGTTGGTTAAAAAAGCAGGATGATAAATGATCAACATATCGCCAAACTCATTTATTGGAGTGTATTGAACCTTAGCATTGGCCTGAACTGCCGGCATATTTAAAAAACGGTTGTTCATTATTTCTTTTTCTTCGTTGGAAGTAAATGCAGGTGCTTCTAAATTTATTTTTTGACCTTTTGCGTTTATATAAGAAATTTTAAAAATAAGTTTAGTAATAACCCTTATTGTATTTGTAACAGGATTTGCCTGAACAGGTAATACGCTTAACGAAACACCTTTTTGATGTCTTAACAAATAAGTAGAATTAATTTCGGCAAAAGCTGTGGGATAAAAATTATTCATTTGATATACATTTCCAAAAGTATAAGGCACATCATTGGGATCAATGTTTCGCATTAAACTTCCTTTTGAAGGGGCAATTGAAACATTATTGACCTCAGTAAAATTACTGGAAAGTATTTCCAGTTTTGGAATAGCGTTATTTGGAATTGCTAAAGAAACTGATGAACGCAACACTTGCGGGAAACCTGCCTTTAAAACAGG
>JBDSFC010000180.1:0-4648 GCA_039919745.1 Bacteroidia bacterium
CCCTTTATCTTAATGAAAACGTTTTCATCTTAAAGACAAAGCAAAAAGCATAAAAAAATCCCCGCATGTTTATCATACGGGGATCTTTAATTTTAAAACGAGATTATTATTTCACGATCAGTTTTTCAGGAGAAAAATTTTGTCCTTTGCTTGATATTTGCAGATAATATAAACCTGTTTCTAAAGAAAGATCTAATTTTTGAGTTTGATTTTTTGAAATTGTAAAATCATTTTTTTCATAAACCAATTGTCCAATTGCATTAATAACTTTTAAACTTCCATTTGTAATATCAGATGATGAGCGGAAATTAATTGTTCCGTTAGATGGATTTGGATAGATCATTCCTGCTGAATTGTGACCAGATTCTTTTATTCCGGCAGCTGCTCCCGGAGCAAACCTATAAACCATGCCAGAAGGAGGGTTGCCGTTTACATTTAAAGAAGCAGCAGAAGATGAGGCGGATGGATTAGATGCAGAACCTGATAAGGCAACAAAAGCTGTTTGATCCTTATAGATACCAACTGTTGGCCCGGTTAAAGGGTTATAAGTAGCAGCAGAACCGTTTGAAGCACCGTAATGAATTTCAACTACGTTTGAAGTTTCATATAACCAAAGTTGCACATTCGCTGATTCTGTACCACCACCATCATTACCATAACCTGCATTTTTGGTTTGCACTTTATAGATCCTGTTTGGCGAAGATCCAACAGTAACAGTAGAAATATTTGAAGTACCTGTTGATCTTTCCACAAGTTCTGCGTCAAAATAGTAGATCTGGTCTATTGGGAAATTACCGGCACCAACCTCGTGAAAAGCAGCAAAACCACTTAGAATGTAAAGGCTATCTTCCACGTTTCCGAAAAAATTAAAAGTAAATGGAAGATGGGTGTCAATAATTGTAAAATCGTCCCAACCAGAAGTTGTAACAACTGTACCGCCTGTTACATCAGCATAAGGGCTTGTTAACTGGCTGAAGGTGTAAGATTGAGCATTTGATCTCATTGAGAAAAGAGATAAAGCACCAATTGCAATAGAAAGTAATTTTGTCTTCATGAATTTAAGTTTATGGGTTATAAACATAAAGATAAACAAAAATGGGAGCTATGCAATTTTAGAATTTAAATAATTTTAACAGGAAAAATGAAGAAAATGTGAATTACTTTTTTAAAGCCTCTTTTATTTCAACCAACACATTTTTAATATCACGAAGCAATTCGTCGTTCATGGCTGAATTTTTAATATCACTTACAGGAGCAGTAAATTGATATTTTTCTTTCATTACTTTTTCGCGTTGGTTTAGGATCTCTACTTTAAATTTTTCAGCGTCAATGATCCCAAGCATACTCATCATATTGTTGTCATGTTTGCCGCCACCGCCGCCGGCTGTTTCAATTTTTATTAATGTTAAACCAAAAGAGCGGAGTATAGGCCCGCCATAAAACGAAAGATCCTGTATATTTTCTAATGGAATAGTTTTTTCAATATGAAAGATCATGCCTTTTGAAAAACGTAAATTTTTTGTGGTTAACTGGCATTCCAGGGTATGAAAGAACTTATTACTGATCCATTGTCCTAATCCAAATAACCAGAATGGAATAATTAACCAACCCGCAATTGAAGCAAATAAGTAAAAGAGCACAATTAAGAAAATGTAAGTTTTTACTTTTGGATTAAAAGTTGCCTTGTTTAATATTGTTTCGTTATCTATCATAATTTTTTTATACTACGTCATTGCGAGCGACAGCGAAGCAATCTGTTTTAGTTGAGATTGCTTCGTCGTACCTCCTCGCAATGACGATTGTTTTACCGCATTAACACCATTTTACCAAAATCCTTTACAAAATATTTATCAGCGGCATTACCTGCCTTTTCTATATCGTTGCCATTTAATTTGGTAACTATTTTATACAGGTAAACACCATTCCCTAATTTATCGCCATAATCATCTTTACCATCCCAGGCATAATCTGTAATATTGCGGCCAATATGCAAATGGCCTAATTCTGAACGTTGGATCTCGCGCACAATTTTACCGGTAATGGTCATAATTTGTATGGTAAATACTTCCGGCACTTCGCTACCCGTTAGTGTAAATACAAATTTTGTGCTTGTGCTAAACGGATTAGGATAATTTAATACATTGGTTACCGTTGGTTTATTATCTATTTCAAACTGGATCTTAAAATCCTGCGAGCCAGAATTGTTGCGGCTCCTGTCTTTTGCCTGAACGATCAGCATATATTTTCCATCAACTGCAAAAGTAGGGTTGTAGGTAATGCTGCAACTATTTTTAGGAAGGTTAGCCGGTGTAAATTGTAAGCCTTGCGCAAAATAAATACGTTGCTGTGCCTGGCCAGGAGGTTGAATAAATACAGCAAATGAAGATGTATCATTTAAGGCTAAAAATCTATTCTCATCTTTTAGTGTTACTAAAATAGAAGGCTTGGCCGAAATAATATCGCCATTCAGGATCCTTACTCCGTCAAAAGTTACATCCAATAAAGGATTGGTAATGTCTTTAGTAACTTTGAAGGAGTATCTACCAATGTTATTAAATTGCGTTTGCTCTTTTTGATATCTTGAATTGGATAAAGGATTTACATAGATCCATAATGCATTGTTACCAGCCAATTGGTAACTGTTTACAGTAACCGTATCAATAAATACCTGGCCGGGTACAAATGGTTTTGATTTCATTTTTTGAGGCAATGGCGTTTGATTACGACTATTATCTTCGATCCAATAGGTAACAACAAGGCTGTCATCAAAATTTTTAACACCAATATTTTCTATCGGGAATTTAAAAGTTACTTTATCTCCTTCCTGTAAAGTATCATTTATACTTTGAAAACCTTTTAAAGGATTGATCGCGCATTCGGGGGCTTCATCATAAATAATTTGCCAACGTTTTAATTGCGGAGATGTGGTGTTGATGTTATCTTTCATAAATGCCACCATTTTTAAATAAGGGTGCACATTTGCATCGGCATAATTATAAAGCGCTAAAATATCAAGGCTATCCTGCGTAAAAGTTTGTAGCGTATCAATTTGTCCGTTAGCCCGGATACCTACTAATTTTAATATGGTTGTATCTCCGGCAATAGCATCAAGGCTTTTTACACGCCAGTGCAGACTGTTCCATTTATAAGATGGCCCAATAATTTCAGAAGCAATATAACCGTTGCTCCATCGCGTTTGAATACTATCATCCAAAACTATAATTGATTTTTTTGTAGCTCCCTTCAATTCGTGTCCTTGCCCGGCAAGCATTCCTTTTTTACCAAATAAAATGTAAGGCACAGTATCTGGTGTGGTTCGAATAGTAACCGCGCCAAAGCTTTCAAATGCGTTGTAAAGTGAATTATTGTATGTTGTGATCTGCGAATAACCAGGTTTAATTTGCCCCATTGTATAAGCCAAGACATAATTATTTTGAGAGACAATATTCAGGAAATTTTCCACATCTGTTTTCCAACCGGGAATAGCACATGGAGGATTGCAACTATAATCAAATGGCCCAAAAGAATAAACGTGCAATACCTGGTTATCAACACAAACAAGATTATTATACTGACCTGTCCCCGCAAAAGGTGGATTTATACTTACTACACCTTCAGGCTGACCACTTATTGAATCAAACACGGCAAAGTTCCAACCGTCTGGTGCGCAACCCCAGCTGGAGAGTGTAATATTGTTAAAGAAAAAATTAATGTTTGTAGGAAAAATATTTGGATAAATACCATTACGGCAGGAAATACTTTGTTTAGTGTTTTCGAAAACAAATTTGCGAATGGGCTTTTTGTAATTTACAAATTGATATTGGTCATTTTTAAACTGATGAAAATGCGCTTGTGACCAACCTCTTTTTGTATTAATGGTTTGAAATGAACTTTCGCGCCAGATGAAAGGTGTTGTTGGCATTGTACTATCCCTGCTTACACGCCAAAAATAAACTGTGCTATCGGCAAATGGTAAATTCACATTCCATTCTATTACACCGCCACTGCTGGTAATTAAAGTAGTTTGGATGGGATTAAGAAAAGTATCATTTGTATCTAATTGAAAACGATAGGTAGCGTTCGGCGCAAATGGATCAGTAGTAGATGCTTTTAATGTAATTGTATTTGTTTTGGGCACGATGGCATATTTATAAGGGTAAACAGGTATGATATCGCCACCCGGAATAAAAAGATCTACAGTTCCAAGAGTTGTGTTATTGGTTTCAATGCTTTCACCAACTTCATTAAACTCATCAACTTTTATTTTAAATTTATTTAATCCAATACCACGATTAAAATCTATTTGCGTGAAAAATACAAGACTGTCTTTAAATAATGGCGCTTTTATTCTTTTAAATATTATACTTGAATCGCCATTTGGAAAATAACGTTCTACTTTTACAAAAATAGAATCGCCAACAGCCTTTCCTAAATTTTTTGTATGGATATTTATTCCTAATGAATCGCTATATTTTTTGAGGTTAAAAGCAACATCACTGTTCTTTAATTGATAATCAGGTAATGCGCCAACAGATATCTTCAAAGACGGATCACCATGTAAGGTCATATCCAACCCTGTAAACTGTGTGATCTTATCTATTGTTGCTGAATTATTTTGTATGGCTTCTTTTACAATATCTCCAATACC
>JBDSFC010000185.1:0-2647 GCA_039919745.1 Bacteroidia bacterium
TAAAAGCGTTAAGTAAAAAGTAATAACAGAAATTATTAAGATAGAAAAATTACCAGGTAAAAACCTTCATTTGAAATTTACTTTCTTCTTCCTGTGAAGAAATGATGAATTGTGTTTTTGAAAGAACAATAATAGCAGGGTCTTTTGCTTTTAAAGGCTCATCCTGTTTGGTTAAAGCATAGGCTTTGTTTACAGGCGCTAATACGGTATAATCAATGCTGTTCTTTTTAAGGTCAGAGCGGGTTAGTAACCAAACAGGGCCATTATCGTTTTGCTTAAATTGTTTTTTAACCGCAAAGTTAGAGTTTTTGTAAAACAGGTTTTCAAATTGCGCCAGGCTGTCAATACAGATCTTACCATTCATATCCATTTTATCGGTACTTACATAATATTTATCTATCATGGCATTTGCCGCCAGGGTGTTTTTTTCAAATACCAAAACATCTTCTTCTACAATTAATTTATAAATGGCCGTGTTGGCATATAAATAACAGAGTGTATTATCTGTATTCCTGTAAGCATCACCTTCAAAAGTAACCGTACCATCTTTACTTTTATTAAGCGAGGCAATGCGTAATAAATAATTGGAGACCACTTTTTTAGAAGTTGTTTTTGGTTCGTTAACCGGGATCTTAAAATCCAGTTTAGAAAGCACTTCGCCGGCAGAATCTATCTCAATCAAATAAAAAGAAACAAAGGGCGCGTTAGAGATGGCCAGTTTTTTTTCTTTTTGGTTAAACTGTGTTTCGGTAAAACGTTGCCCTAAAACAGAAAGGGTTCTTTTTGCGGTATCCATATAATAATTACCGTACTGGTAAGAATTGGTCTCGCCCTTATCATTTAATTTGGTACCACGAATTAATTTGCCTGTTTTTGCATTTACCTTTAAGATCCATTGCCCCAACTTTAAACCGCCGCTTACATTTACATATAATAGTACCGCGTTGGTATCTGCATAAAAAATATGCGCGCTGTTAATGTTCTTTCTTTCAAAGGGAAATTGCCATTTGGGTTCGTACTCAAAATTTTTAAGCTCAGACTTTAAAACATATTTATTTAAATAAAATTGTTTGCCCGATGTATCGCTTTGCGCTTTAACGGTGTAAACGGTATTTTTAAAATAGAACAATTCGTTCTCAAAAGTAGAAATGCTGTTTAGCCTGGCCACGTCTACATCTTCTATAGTAACTATTTTTTCAAATAATTTATTAAAGCGTAAAATTGTAACCGTTTTTTTATCCCTGCGCTGAATGTAAATGTTTAAAAAATTGTGCAACGTGTCTGACGACAGTTGTAAAAAATCTGTCAAGTTTGCTTTGCCAAGATCAAGCGTTAAACTATCCACGATCTTTAATTGCAGATCGAGCTTATAAATAATGCAGGCCGCGTTTTGTTTTTGTGTGCTGATGCCAAAGGAATAAAGTTTACCACTAAAGAGCTGGCAATTGCCTTTGCTTACATTAAATTGTTTGTTTTGCGCGTTAAGGAGCGTAATAAAAAAATAAAAAAATAAAAAGTATGTAAGTTTAATTTTCAATCAATCCTTTTTCTTCACGTTTGTTATAATCTAATATAAGTAAATAATACATTACCACGCCAAAACCATAAAGCAAAGAGGTAATTAAAAAAATGTTTACAAACTCAAAGTTATGCGATAACAGGATCTTTACCATAAAGCCGCTTAACACCCAACTGCCGCTCCAGATGGCTGCGGTAAGGGCAGAGGTAATTTCGCGGTTATGTTTGCCTACGTAATTTAAAACTATTTCGGTGGTCATTGGCCCGGCCATGTTCATTAAAGGCTGGCGCAATAAATAACACACTGCCGCAATAATAACCGCTACCGGATACTGGCTGTAAAATTGTGTTGTAGCCAAAGCGACTAAAGAAATAACCGCTAAAGATTGCGTGGTAGGTATAGCTATTTTGTAGCCAATGTTCTTTTTTATTTTTGGTACCAGCATAGCGCTGTAGGCAACTAAAAAAGCGGCAAAAGCACTTAAGGCAGAAAAATTACCGGTGCTCATATGGTGCACCTTATCAAAAAATAATGAAATAAAAGGTATGGTTAAGCCCGCGCCGGTGGCAATGATCAATGTAGGTATAAGTGCTTTAAGGATCAGGAACCAATCGGTTGGCCTGGCTTTACTTTCTTTAGATTCGGGTTTTTTTAAATGCTCAGAGGGTGCTTCAATAAATTTGCGTGTACGAAGAAGAAAAAATAAACCACCAAACCCAAGAACAGAAAAAAGTAAAAGAATAAACTGCTCATCAAACAATTTATCGTTTATTTTAGAAAGTATAAAAATAATAACACCGCTTATGATACCACCAAAGCTCCAGGTACTATAACTTAATGAAATGCCTGCCGTGTGGTTTTCTTTTTTTGAGTTACGTAAAATAAAAGGGGCAATGGGTATTTGCATAAATGTAAAAGAAGCACCCCATAACAACAGCGAAATAAGTGTGAGGTACTTTAATTGATAGGCAATAGAAAGAACAATGGCCAAACCAAAAAAAGGCACGCAAAAATTAGAGAGATAAAATAAAGGCATTAGTTTTTTACCCTTTATTAAATTGCCCATGGGTAAAGCCAGGATAAACACACCTAAAAAGCGGAAGGTGATAAACAAGGCAATTTCCTCAT